>JAJDCV010000119.1 GCA_029260675.1 Phycisphaeraceae bacterium | reverse complement strand
ACCGCACCCAAACCCAGGGTTATTCACACCTTATCCACACTCTGAACATTTCCCTAACGAAATTAGGGAGATCGTAAAAAATACGAAGTTTTTCGCGTGTTGATCTGTGAAAGTGCCCAGGCGAGGTCGGCGGCCTGGCGGTTGGGGGCGACATCGTGGACCCGAAGCAGCGCCACACCCTTTGCGACACAGTGGGCGGTCACCGCGCAGGTCCCGCCCAGCCGATCATCCGCCCCACCGCTGCGGCTGCCGTATTCGCTGAGGAAACGCTTTCGGCTGGCACCGATCATGATGGGGTATCCAAGGCCTACCAGGTCCGGGACCGCTCGCAGCAGGGCCAGGTTGTGTTCGGTCGTTTTGCCGAAGCCGATGCCGGGGTCGAGGACGATCTGCCGACGGTCCACCCCGGCGTCGAGGGCGGCCTGGGCCCGCTCGAGCAGAAAATCGCGGATCTGGGCCACCACGTCGGTGTAACGGGGCTGATACTGCATGGTGGTCGGCTCGCCGAGCATGTGCATCAGGACGATCGGCAAGTTTTTTTCAGCTGCAAGGTTGAGCATCCCGGGGTCTTCCCGGCCGGCGCTGACGTCGTTGAGGATCGTCGCCCCGGCATCCACCGCGGCCAGGGCGACTTCACTGCGTGTGGTATCGATGCTGATCTGGACGTGGGGGAACCCATTATCAAGCTGTAGGCGCAGGGGCCGGATAACCGGCACAACTCTTGCGATCTGTTCGGCGGGATCGACCCTTTGAGCACCGGGCCGGGTGGACTCGCCGCCGACGTCGATGATGTCTGCCCCCTGAGACGCCATCGCCAGGCCGTGATCGACTGCTTTTTGGGGGTCGACGTAGCGTCCGCCGTCAGAGAAGCTGTCTGGCGTCAGGTTCAGGATGCCCATGATGACCGGGCGGTCCAGGGGCATCGTGGTAGCGTTATGGAGCAGCAGGTCCATGACCAGAGTGTATCCGCCCCGGCCGGGGGTCGACGGTGGGCGGTCTGGTGGGGTGAATGCGGGGTGCCGTGTGCAGCTTTTGACGGGCCGTCTGGTCTGGAAAGCCTGACCGGGTAAGCCTTGCCGGTTACAAGCCCGCCGTCGGCATTGCCTGAGGGTTCTGGGTGCGGTGGGACTAAGACGTGACGTGTGCGAGCCGATAGATAAGCGGTGGCGAGTCAACTCAAACAACTTGTCGCGGGCCCCAGGCAGCAGCTTGTGGGCCTGCTGGATCAGCTTGATGATGGGTCGGTGTTCGACATGGGCTTGCGATCATCGATGCGGCGGGCGATCCACGCGCCGGTGACGTTGGGCGTCATGGCGGGGGAGTACAAGCCGTTGTACCGCGGTTGGGCGACGGACCTGTCGCTGAACGGGATCGGCCTGCTGACCGAGCACGACGTGCCGATGGATGCGGTGCTCACGGTGAACCTCGAGTCGGTGGCCGGGGAAGAAATCCTGTTGCCGATCAAGGTCTGCTACGTCATGCAGATGATGAGCAAGACCTACCGGATCGGCGGGACGTTCAGCTTCATGGCTGATGAACCCGGGCAGGACCGGTTGTTTGGCACGTGATTTTCGTACGCTGTTTCACCTTGCCCTTTTACCCATCGGTGTTTTTCTTCGGCCATCATTTCCAAGCCGGCTAAGTAAAGATTCACAGTTTATCCCTGGCTAGACCTGTGTCTTCAGCCAACCGCCTTGGAAGAACCGCGCGGCGTAGAGCAGGCCACGCACGGCCATCTCGCCGCACAGGCCGTACCACACACCGACCAGCCCCAGCTCGAAGGTCACGCCCAGGAGGTACGCAAGCGGCAGGCGGACCAGGAACAAACTCGCGTAACCGATGACCATGGTCGAGCGGGTGTCGCCGGCTCCCTTGATCGCCTGGCTGAACACAATCGCCACAGCGAACAACGGCTGGACCCACCCGCAGACCCACAACAACTGCGGCGCGACCTCGCGGTGCAACTGCACGGGTGTGAACGCCCCGATCAGGACGTCCGGGATCCAGATAAACAACAGGCCGCTTAATGACATCACCGCCACGGCGATGGCGCAGCAATACAGGGCCGAGCGTTTGGCCATGACCGGGTCGTTCGCGCCGAGGTATTGACCGACGAGTATCGACGCGGCTCCGGCCAGGGCGAATCCCGACAGGAAGCTGGCGGACTCGATCCGGACCGCCCACATGTGCGATCCCTGCAGCCCGCCTTGGGCGAGCCCGCCGATGATGATGAGCACCAGGAAGTTGCCGCCCCAGATCCCGACGCTCTCGACCACCTGTGGGACCGAGACGCGGATGATCCGTTTAGCGGTGTGCCAGTGCGGCCGCAGCCGTGCCAGGCGGAGCTTGATCAGGTTGTTACCGCGGAACAGCACGCCCAGCGTCAGGACCGCGCCGAGCACCCAGGCCAGCGCGGTGCCGGCGGCGATGCCCGCGACGCCGTGGCCCCCGATGGGGTCCGGGCCGTAGACGAACAGCAGACTGGCGACGATGTTGACGATGTTGACCACCACAACGACACCGAAGGGTGTGCGCGTGTCGCCAGAGGCACGCAGGCAAGCCCCGCCGACGAACAGGACGGCGCTCATCGGGGCGGCGATCGTGATGATCCTCAGGTAGACCCGGCAGAGGTCCAGGGCCTGACCGGTCAACCCTGCGAGATGGGCGATCCCACCGGCCAGGACGAACACCACCAGGCCGATCGCGAACCCCACGACCAGCGCCAGCAGGATCGCCTGACCCATCGCCGCGTTGGCCAGGCGTTTGTGTCGGCCACCGATGGCGCGTGCGACCAGCGCTGATGCGCCCACGCCAACCGCGCCCATCATCATGCCCATCAGCCAGCCGACGTAGCCCGCGATCCCCAGCGCATCGTTGGCGGCGATCGCCAACGCCTCGGGCTGCAGCCGAGCGGCCAGCACCATATCGACGGTCCCGACCGTGAACGCCATGACCTGTTCCAGCAGCGGCCAGATCGCCAGCACCCAGACCTGCCTGCGCAGGGACAGCCCGGCGAGCTTGCCGCCGAGCGCCTTGGGCAGTGCGGCGTCGGCCGGGAGGGTGACGGCGACCGTCTTGGATGTCGGGTCTGTTAAGCGGCGCATGGCGGCATTGTAGGCGTGAGGCCGCCCACAACTTCCGTGATGTAAGGATGTTTATTCCGGGCGATACGTGATACACCGCCCGTGCTGTTCGATCGTGCCGGTCAGATCGCCGGCGGGGCAGCGCGGGAGACCGGGGGTGTCAGTACCGGCGGGTCGATCGCGGTCGTGGTGGAAGGCGTCGGCTTGGGGGCCTTCCTCCCGGTGGCGTCGGGCATCTGGTCTTCGCGCGGCAACACGATGGTGTGCGCCAGGCCAACCCACGACAGGGCCTTGATGGTCCAGTAGGTCGGGTCGAATTCGTACCAGCGCAGGCCGTGTGCCGCGGAGCGCGGGTGGGCGTGGTGGTTGTTGTGCCAGCCCTCGCCGAAGCTCCAGAGCGCGACCCACCAGAGGTTGGTCGATTTCTCGCCGGTCTCTTCGTAGTTCTGGTAGCCCCAGGTGTGTGCCGCGGAGTTGACGAACCACGTGCCGTGGTAAACAAAGACGGTGCGCACCGCGATGGCCCAGACGACCCACGACAGCGCGAGCTGCCAGCCGCCGATGGCGTAACCGATGCCGATCAGCGCGGCGGACAAGACGAACTGGGGAACCCAGAAATATTTATCCAACAGGCGCAGGCCGTTGTCGCGCAACAGGTCCTTGGCGGCGTCGTGGCCGTTGATCCCTTCGAGCTTGTCGTGCAGTGTCCAGAGCATGTGCCCCCAGGTGAAGCCGTGCTGCGGGGAGTGCGGGTCCATGTCCGAGTCGGAGTGCTTGTGGTGCAAACGATGGACGCCGACCCATGTGACGGGCCCGCCCTGCCAGGCCAGGCAGCCGCAGACTGTGATGCAGTACTCGAACCACTTAGGCGTCTTGAACGAACGGTGTGTCAGCAAACGGTGGTAGCACAACGTGATCCCGACCCCGGCGGTCAGCCAGGACAGCACCGCAGCCATGATCAGCCCGCTCCATGAAAACATCCCAGGAATAAACGCGCCCAGCGCAATCACGTGCATCGCCCCGATCCCGATGATCACCGACCAGTTCAGATTCCCCCACTCGATGCCCCCTCGGCGGGGCTTGGTTTGTACAACAGCGTTCTTGTCGGTCATCGTCTGGCTCTCGGTTCGTAAGGTGGGGATGATGCTTTTAGAGGTGGCATATAGTAGACACATCGGTCCGTTAAGGCGAGTGCCGATAAAAAGCTGTTTCTGCATGTTTTTAGAGGGTATTGGGGCGACTCGGAGGCTTAATGAGGCAGGAGAGGCAGGATTCACCGCGAAGGCGCGGAGATCGCAGAGGAAGACAGAGGGTTGGCCACGGATAGATACCGATACGATCCCCCATCCCCCAACCCCGGATCCCTAATCCCCAACCCCGACCCCTGAACCCTAGACCTCAGACCCTTCGGGCTTCGCCCGAAACATCAACACCGTCCGCCCCACCACCTGCACACACTCCGCATCCACCGCCTTGCAGACCGCCTTGGCCAGTTCCTTGCGGTCCTTCCCCTCCAGGTCGGCGAAGCGCATCTTGACCAGTTCCTGCTTATCCAGCAGCCGATTGAGGTGCCCGACAAACTCATCGCTGAACAGGCCCTTCCCCAATCGACAGTCGTCGGCCATGGTCTGGCCTCGCTGCTTGAGGAGGCGTTTTTGTTTTCCGGTTAGGGGCATGGTGTCTTCTGTTAGGGATTACGGAAGTACAAACCTGAACTGTCTTCCCATCTTGATACGTTTTACCTGTCCCATTGCTTGCAATGCCAGCAAATCATTCCTCGCTGTTCCGTATGATGTATCTGTCAGCGATTGATACGATTGTACGGTAATCCAACGGGCAGGCGACCGCCTCATCTCCTGAAGGATTATCCATTGCCGGTTATTCACGCCTTGGGGCCGAGCATCTCGTTGCCTCTGGACTGCTCGGGCTCGTTCTTCTCGTATGTGTTGTTCCAACTCACTCGCGGCCTCTGCGATAATTCTCAGGTGATAGACCAGGAAGTAGGTGAGGTCGAAATCATCGGTTTCTGTGTATAGGAATGCGGTGACGTATTTCGCGGGAGCCCGGTAGATAAATCGTGAGATAGGCAGGTACTCAAACAGGTAGTAACCCGCGCGCAGCATAGACCAATAGAAAAGCGCCCTGGCGGTCCGGCCGTTGCCGTCACAAAACGGGTGGTCGTAAGCTAGCTGAAAGTGCAGTGTTGCCGCACGGGTGACCGGGTGTATGAAGCGATTATCATCCTGCAGCGTTGTATCTGTATCGTTGGCGAAGATACACAGCCGATTGAGCCGTTCGTTAAGCTCTGTAGCAGGGGGTGGGAAGTGGACCACGTCACCCGTGCGTTCATCCACAACCTTGATGTCATCGTTGTCGGTGTGCAGTCGCCCCACATCCTGCGGGCGGTCCAGCGTCTCCTTGGTCAGGATGGTTTGTAATTCGATAATGAATTCGGGCGTCAGTGGTGTGGTTCGGTGTTGGCGGATAAACTCGATGGCCCGGTAGTTGTTCAGCACCATTTTCTCGCCCGTGTTTCGAGGGGCGCGCCCGGTCGACAGCATGTCTTCCGCCTCCCGGCGAGTCGTGGCCGCCCCCTCCAGCATGCTTGAAGTGATCGCCTCTTCGTGAAGCGAGGTGTAAATGATGCGCTGACGTTCCGATTCGCTTAGTCGTTGGCTGCCTCCGAAGTCGATCCGACCGGCCAGTCGTTGATCGATCAGCATCAGGTGCCGCTGCACAACATCGGGGATCATATATCGAAGCCACCGATCTCCTTCACACCTTAAGGGGAGCGCCTTCATCTGGCCGCTCCGCCCCATATCAATTAAAGCCCAGGCGATATCCGGGTCCAGATCCTGCGCACGGGCAAGCACTCGAACCTTGTCCCAATGCCGATACTTCAACTGGCAATCTGCGACAAATACGCGGCAGGCGTCCGATCGGTGGGCCTCGACGATTTCATCGGCACGGTTACTGAGCAGATCGGAAAATCGGGCTGCCTGTCTAGGTTTTCTCAATTAATGTCTCCGTAACCTAACAACAACCGTATTATTGACAGTTAACTGTCAATTGTCAAGTCGTATAATCGGCTACTAGAAGCCATTTCAATACTTTATATGGACTTATTTACTGCATAAATCAGTACATATGGTTATCTGCAGCAAATAATTCGGCGTGTTGTGTCTTTTTATATCTGCCTGATCAGTTTGGCCTGACAGTTAGACAGCCTCAGACCACCCCAGCCGACCCCGTCGCGATGGGCTCACTCACGTACTCCCGCGGATCGGTGATGTGGCCGGTCAGGGCGGATGCCGCGACCGTCAGGGGGCTCGCTAAATAGACGCCGGCTTCTTTGTGGCCCATGCGGCCGGGGAAGTTTCGGTTGGTGGT
>JAJDCV010000118.1 GCA_029260675.1 Phycisphaeraceae bacterium | reverse complement strand
TCGCAAGAGCCCGGGGGAGGCTCCGGTTTATGTGGTCTGTCAGAGCGGTACACGTTCACGTCAGGCTTGCGAGAAGCTGTGCGAGGCGGGCGTGGTTGCGGTGAGTGTTGAGGGCGGGACTCCGGCGTGTGAGCGTGCGGGTCTGGCGGTGAAGCGTGGCAGGCAAACTCTTTCGCTGGAGCGTCAGGTGCGTATTGCGGCCGGGGCATTGGTGGCAATTGGGACACTGTTGTCGGTAGCGTTGAGCCCATGGTTCCTGGTGGTGCCTGGATTCGTCGGGTGTGGGCTAATTTTTGCGGGGGTGACGAACTGGTGCGGGATGGGGATGTTGCTGGCGAAGATGCCTTGGAACCGGGCTCGAGTTTCCATCGCATGTAAGGCCAAGCCGGTCACGTCACACTGATCGTAGGCTGCCGCGTGCCGCCAGCGGCGAGGAAGTCGTTGACGCGGGTAGAGAATGCTGTGGTTAGTGAGTTCAGATCGTTGGCGAGCTGGCCTTCGGTGGTGAAGTTACTGGTGGGGTCGCCGGCGTCGCAGTTGTGGCGCAGGGCGGTGTTGATCGGGAGTGTGCCCAGGCAAGGCAGGTCCATCTGTGAGGCCATGGCTTGTGCGCCGCCCTTGCCGAAGATGTCGTATTCCTTGCCGTCATCGCCGATGAAGTAGCTCATATTTTCGACGACGCCGAGGACCTCGACGCCGAGTGTCTGGAACATGCGCACGGCCCGGCGGGCATCGTCCTGGGCGACTTTTTGTGGGGTGCAGACGACGACCGCGCCGGTGAGCGGGAGGAGTTGGCTCATGGTCAGGGGGACGTCGCCGGTGCCGGGGGGCAGGTCGATGATGAGGTAATCCAACTCGCTCCATTCGGTCTGCATGGCGATCTGTCGGAAGGCGCCGTGGGCCATGGGGCCGCGCCAGATGAGGGGTTTGTCCTCTTCGACGAGAGCGCCGAGAGTCATGGCCTTGAGGCCGTGGATCTCGAAGGGGAGCAGGACGTTGCCGCGTGCTTTGGGGGGCTGGCCGTGTAGGCCGAGCATGGTGGGGAAGGATGGGCCGTATATATCGCCATCGAGCAGCCCGACCTTGGCCCCGGCGCGTGCCAGGCCGACGGCGAGATTGACTGAGACGGTGGATTTGCCGACGCCGCCCTTGCCGGCCCCGACGGCGATGATCCGGTCGACCCCGGGCAGGGGTTCGGGCTGTGGGGGTTGCGGGTTCTGTGCAGGGGGATTCTGGGGCATGAGATCGCTCTATTTATTGGCCGATAAGGGGTTCCGCCCGTATCGGTCGAATGATAGGGGGATTACGGCCGATGGACCAACAGGGTATTTATCAGCGGCTGCAATAGCCTGCCTGACGGGGCGTTATGCCTGTAATCCCAACGGGGAACTGTGAGTATCACAACACAACGTACCGGAAAGGACATAACCATGTTTGGATACAAGAACTCAACCGGCAGGACACTGATCCTCGTCTCGGTGCTGGCGGTGACCGGCGGCGTGGCGGTGGCGGAACGGGACGGCCGGGGCCCCGGCGACGGCGACCGGCCGGCACACCGCCAAGGCGACCGGGAAGGCAAGCGCGGCGATCAAGGTGAACGCGGCGAATGGGGTGAAAGAGGCGAGCATGGTCCTCGTGGCGAACGCGGTGATCGGCCTGGACGGCCCAGCCCCGAGCGGATGCACCGGCGTCTGTTCGCCGACATGGACCTGACCGACGAGCAGAGGGATCAGATCCGCGAGACCATGAAGGCGTTCGGTGATGAACGTAAGGCCTGGCACGAGGCGAACAGGGACGAGTTCCAGGCGCTGCGTGAGAAGATGCGTGATGCACATCAGGGCGACGACAAGGACGCGGCCAAGGCGGTACGCGAAGAGATCAAGGCTCTGATGGAATCGGCCCCCAAGCCGGACGCGGCGCACGATGAGGTCCGCGCCCTCCTCAACGAGGAGCAGCAGGTCGTCTTCGACGAGCGGATTGCAAAGATACGTGAGCGGATGGAACAATGGAAAGAAGGCCGAGGCGCCGGCCCGCCCCATGGCCGGGGTGGCTTCGGGCCCGGTGAGGACGGCCCGCCCAAGGATGGACGCCGGGCCCGCGGCGCCAAACTGTTTGGCAACCTCGATCTGACGGATGACCAGAAGGCATCACTCCGCGAGACGATGCAGTCTGACATGACCCGCGAAGAGAAGAAGGCCGCGGTCCGCGAGATGCTCAACGACGATCAGAAGGCGCAGTTTGATGAGAATGTCAAGAAGATGCGCAAGTACCGCGAGGAGCACAAGGGCGAGCGTGGCGATCGCAGCAAACGACACGACCGTGGCGGCGATCGAGACGGTGAGGGCCCCAATCGTGACCGCAAGCCCGACAGCGACAGCCAACTGGACCTGTAATCAATCGACAAGGCACCCTCCCGCTTTGTCCTCTACCTAGACCCCGGTGCAAGCCGGGGTTTTTGTATGTGTGAGCAGCTCGGGGGTGCGGAAAAGACACTGATTCCTAGGATCGTTGGATAATTCGACATTATATTAAGACCATTTACCCATTATGGCTTTTCTAGAAAAGCCTTAATAGATCAGGGCTTAATGCAGGTCATCATGTGGGTGCTGCTTTGGGGCAGATCGGGTGGGGTGATCAGGTGATTACGAGATGATTTGCAGGGGCGTGGTGGTTTGCCATGTGCCGCGTGTGAAGTCGGGGAATTTGATCGGTTTGCCGCCGTGTGCGACGGACCAGGCGCTAAGCGGGCGTACGGCGGACCAGGATGCGCCTTCGTAGACGTTCTGGTCAAGGGGCAGGCCTTTGCGTAAGCACTCGATGATGCGGAAGGTCATGGCGTAGTCCATGCCGCCGTGTCCGCCGGCGCGGGTGGCGGAGTCGCCGATGCGTTTCCATAAGGGGTGCTCGAACTCGTCGTAGACCGCCTGCATGCCATCTCCCTGTGTCCACTCGTGGTAGCTGCCCCGCCCTTCTATGGCCAGGCGCGTGGGGAAGCCGGTGAACACGCCGTTTGTTCCCTGGATCAGGTTGAGCCTGGAGTACGGGCGCGGCGTGGCGGTGTCCCATTGGACCATGACGGTCCGGCCCAGGTGGGTTTTGATCAGGCTGGTGCTCATGTCGCCACTGATGTACTTGGCCTGGTTGCGTGGGTGGTCGGGGGGGAAATTGTCTTTGGCGAATTTCTGTCGGCCCAGTGCCGGGCTGGACATCGAGACGATCGAATCGAAGCGGTCGTCGGTGCGGTCGGTGTTCATGTACTGCGCGACCGGCCCCAGGCCGTGGGTCGGGTAGAGGTTGCCGTTCTCTTGTGTGTGGTAGCCGGTGCGCCAGGACCCGGTGCCACGGTCGATTTCCTTCATCTGGTAGCGGAGGTCGTGGATGTAGGCGGCCTCGCCGTGTGTCAGGTCGCCGAGGACGCCGCGTCGGCAGAGGTTCAGCGCGAGCAGCTCGTCTCGGCCGTAGTTGACGTTCTCCATCATCATGCAGTGCTTGCGTGTCTTCTCGCTGGTATCGACGAGTTTCCATAGCTCGTCGACGGTCAGGGCCATGGGCACCTCGATAAAGGCGTGCTTGCCGGCGCTCATGGCGTCGACGCCTTGGGGGCAGTGCCAGCGCCAGGGTGTGGAGATCCAGACGGCGTCGATGTCGTCGCGTTGAAGCAGTCGTTGGTAGTCGTGATCGCCGTCGGCGTAGATGGCTGGCGCATCACGGCCGGCGCCGGTGCAGAATTTACGGGCCTTGTCCGCAGCCGGGGCGTGCGGGTCGGCGATGGCGATGATCTGTGCGTGCTTGAACTGGACGAGCTTGTCGAGGTGCTGCATCCCACGGTCGCCGACGCCGATCATCCCGATGCGGACGGAGTCCAGGGGCTCGGCGGTAAGACCCGCGGCGCTTGCGCCGATCGCCTTGGGCGGCTTGCCGATAGTTTTTGCTTTGGCCGCCCCCCCCGCCGCGCCCAGCATCAGCCCGGCCGAGAGGCTGCCGGCGAGTTTAAGAAAGTCACGCCTGGTTTCTTTGTTTGGCACGCTTGTACTCCGGTTGCGGTGAGATTCGGAGTATAGCCGAGCA
>JAJDCV010000117.1 GCA_029260675.1 Phycisphaeraceae bacterium | reverse complement strand
GCGAGAATTGCGGTGGCAGCGGGACATGCTCAAGCTTCAGGCCGAGGGGCTCTCGGAGCAGCGGGCGAGTTATGCGGGTTTTCACGACGCTTTGACGGCAGACGACCCGGTGCTGTTGGAGCGGCTGGCGTTTACGCAGTTGCGGGTCAAGCCGACGGACAAGCGGCTGCTGGGCGATGTGGGGCTGGCGGAGGCTGGGGGCGGGTCTGTGGCAACGGGGGACGGGATGACTCAAGGGGTGGCGGGCTCGCCTGAGGTGATCGAGGCGTGGCTTGCGGCGCCGCTGCCGGTGGTCGGGCGGGATATCGCGGCGCTTCAGCCGATGAACACGCGGCTGACCCGCCTGACGGACGGGCCGAGCCGATACGTGCTGCTGGCGGTGGCGATGATCTGCCTGGTGGCGGGGCTGTGGCCCGAGAAGTCATTGGGTCAGGGTGCGGTTGCAGGGTAGGCGGGGGCGGATTCCTTCTGGATATAACCGCTCAACATCCGGGGTATGGGGGATGAAATGGTGTTATACCGATTCCGAAAAAGACACGTGCGTTAAGCCGCGACAGCGTGCCCACGTTCAACAGAACGTGGGCTTCGCAGACGCACAAGTTTTAAATGGGATTGGTGTCAGTGGGAGCGAATGCGTTAAGACACGACAAGTCGCGTCGCTTCATGGGTGCGATTGAGCACGTGCTTCATGGGTGCGATTGAGCCTATACGGTCGTGGGGTGCGTTAGCTGCCGGTTTCGACCGGGTGGTCGTTGCGTTTCCACATCTCGAAGCCGCCGCGGAAGTCCGATACGAGGAGCTTGCCGCCGGCGAGGAGTTTTTTGGCGGCGGCGTGTGAGCGTGCGTTGCGTGGGCCGTCGCCATAGACCACGACGTGTTTCACCTCGACAAAACGCGGGTCGTCTGGGCCGAGGTCGGGCAGCGGGATGTTGATAGCGCCCGGCAGGTGTCCCAGCCGGTACCGGTAATCCGGGCGGACATCGACGATCACGATGCCCTGGTCCTGCTCAAGCAACTCCGTCAGCCCGATATTGTCGAGGATTTCGATGTCGTCATCCGTGACCTCGGGGGCCTGGTTACAGGCGGTCAGCCCGAGGGCCAAGACGGCGAGACACGGGCCAAGAACCAAGTGCGTGATCCGATTGTGTCTCATCCCGTATACCTTTCGCTTCTTTGCGTATCAAATTCAGCGTTGACAACCGTGTCTGAGTTCCGATCTCGACGGACAGCATACGCGAACGGGGTGTCGTGCGGCAATAAACTCGGCATATCCCAGATAATCCTTACGACACGATCAAGCGTCGCGTCGACCCGGCCGATCAATCCATCTGGAAGACGAGTGTCCGGGGCGTCCGCTGCAACGGGGCGGACGGGAGAACCCGCTGGATGAATGACATGCAACACACGGACGTCACGGCCGCTCGTCTTCTTTCTGATTTGCCTGCGTTTGGTCGGTGGGACAACCGGCCGTTGAATCGTCAGCTCAGGCAACTGCTTGCCGAGATGGATGAGCAGACGCTGATGAGCCTGACGGCGCACGCGGTGCAGCGGATCACGTCGGGGGGTAAGCGTGTGAGGCGTCTGCCGGTCTGATCGGGGGACTGGGGGATAGAGCATTTTCCGAACAGGTGTGACGGCTTGCAGTTATCTGACGCGACAAGTCGCGTCGCTTCATGTGAACTATCCGCCACGGGTGATCGGGAATACTCTAGTCAATAGCTTTACATCTGATCCCATGGAAGACCGAGGCGGTCAACCGTGGGCTTCTTTTACAAGCCCGAGGTCCGTATAAAGCGAGCCCAGGAGGTTGTAGATGCGCTGGTGGTGTGCGGTGTCGCCGGGCATGCCGTTGAAGACGACGGCAACTGCGAGGTTGTGGGCCGGGTCGGCGAAAGCGACGGAGGACTGGTAGCCGGAGTGGCCGAAGGTTTGATCCGAGGCGTGTGGGCCGTAGCCATAGGGGACGGTTTCTTTGCCGTACTTGGCGGAGTTGGGGATGAAGCCCAGGCCCCAGTCGATGATGTGCTTGAAGCTGCGGTCGTGTATGCCGACGCGGTGACGGTCGGTGAATAGATCGACGGTCTCGGGCTCGATGATGCGTGTGCCGTTGCGTTCGCCGCCATTCAATAGCATCTCGTAGAAGCGGCCGAGCTCGCGTGTCGGGCCGTAGCCGCTGCCGCCTGGCCGGCAGTCCGTACACCAGCGTTCCTGGTCGAACCCGCTGGGGATCGACGATCTGCCGGTGGTCTTGGGCATCAGGCCGATCCGGTCGGCGTGCTCTCGGTAGTACGCGGCGGGCATGCCGATCCAACTGTCGGCCATCCCCAGGGGTTCGAAGATATGCTCGCGGAAGTATTGGCTTAGATCCTGATCGGAAACGAGGCATACCAGCTCGCCGAGGATGAACCAGCTTGAGTGCAGGTGGTAGCCGGCGTGCTCGTCGAGGTTCCATCCGTACTCAAGCGGGGTGGCGCAGATGGCGTCGATGATGTTGTTCCAAAGCTCGCCGGGGGAGTTGAATCGGCTGGCGCGGAAGCCGCTGGTGTGGGTCAGCAGGTGGCGTGGGGTGATCTTGTCTTTGCCGCCCTGTGCGAATCGGGGGATCAGGTCGGCGACGGGCTTATCCAGGTCAAGCCGGCCAAGCTCCCACTGCTGGGCGAAGGCGACGGCGGTGACGGGTTTGGTCGCGCTCATCCAGGTCTGGATCGAGTCGGTGGTCATAGGGATGCCGGGGCGGACCTCGCCCCAGGCGGCGTCCTCGATCGGGTTACCTTCATGGGAAACGTAAAGCTGAGCGCCCAGGTGCTGGCCGGCTTCGATGCCTTGCTTGATCAGGTTGTTGACGGTGGGCAGTG
>JAJDCV010000116.1 GCA_029260675.1 Phycisphaeraceae bacterium | reverse complement strand
CAAGCCGGCGGATGTCCTGATCCTGGACGAGCCGACCAATGATCTGGATATCCCGTCCCTGGAGGTGCTCGAACAGGCCCTCACCGAGTTTCCGGGGGCGATCGTGCTGGTGACCCACGACCGGTTCATGCTTGATCGCCTGTCGACCGAGTTGATCGCGCTGGAAGGGGATGGCAAGACTAAGCGCTATCTGTCCTACGCCCAGTGGCAGGATGACCAGACCAATAATGTTGTGTCCGCAGAGACCGCCGAGGCACGCACCCGCAAACCTCAAACACCTGCTCCTGCGGATACCTCGGCTCCCCAACCCGCCTCGGCACCTTCCAAGAAGCTGACCTACATACTTCAGCGGGAACTGGGCCAGATGGAGGATGCGATCCTCAAGGCCGAGACCGAGCACGAGGACCTGCACAGCCTCGCCGCCGACCCGGCCGTCATCGCCGACCGCACACGCCACGAAGAAGTCTGTCACCAGCTCAGTGATGCCCAGGCCCGCGTCGAAAAGCTCTACGAACGCTGGGCGGAGTTGGAAGCGATGCGGTAGAGCCACACACCCTTGAGCCTCCCGGCCCCCGCCCCCGTCCCCGTCCCCGGCATCTCGCAGGACCACGGAGGGATCAGCCACGAAAAGTCACAAGAGGCACAAAAAGGAAGAGGCGCGCCCGGCCATAGGCTCCACTGAGATGGATACCCCACCCGTCCCGACATCAGGGTTCTTATTTTGTGCATTCTGTGCCCCTTCGTGGCCACCTCCTCCTGACCGGCCAGTTTGAGTAAAATACCTCCGACGCCCACGTAGCTCAGTTGGATAGAGCAGCGGACTTCTAATCCGCAGGTCACAGGTTCGAATCCTGTCGTGGGTATTGGTCTTTGTGTTTTCATCATCATTTGGGGTTATTGCGGTCAAGTTTGGGTGCGATTGTCGGGGGGGGCTTGTGAGGGGCTCGGCTTCGCCCGCTTCGACAACGGGTAGAGCAATCGGGCGATGAGGCCGCGTGGGAATTGTTCGATGCCCGGGAATCCCAGGCGGTCGGGCTGTTGCTCGGGGGCGTGTTGCTTGTCGGGCCAGTAGGACGTGCCGAAGAGCCAGTCCCAGAGGCTCAGGGTGATCCCAAAGTTGACGCCGCCGTGGCGGTCTTCGGGCAGTGCGTACATGTGGTGCCAGACGTGCATCCGTGGGGAGTTGAAGAGGTAACGCAGCGGCCCCCAGGTGAGGTTGAGGTTGCTGTGGTTGAGGTGCCCGATGACGGTGCCGACGATCGCGATCCACAGGACCACTTGGCCGGGGATGCCCAGCGCGACGATGGGGAGGTAGGTCAGGCTGCGGTAGACGACGATCTCCATCCAGTGGAAGCGGAAGTTGCCGATCCAGTCCAGCTCCTCGATGGAGTGGTGGAGCTTGTGGAATTCCCAGAGCCAGGGCACGCGGTGCAGGAGATTGTGCACGCACCACTCGAGCAGGTCTTTGAGGACGAACAGGACAAGGAACTGCACCACCAGCGGCGCTTCGGCCAGGAGGTTGGCGCTGCGGACGCCGTCCAGCGCGTGGGGGAAAGATTTATCCAGCAGGTAGGTCCCGGCGGAGGCGATGGCGATCCCGGCGTAGTGGCCGTTGAACACCAGCCAGACAAGGTCCTGCCCGAACTGCTTGCGTAGAAGTTTTTGCTTAGGTCGCCAGGGGGCGAGCCGCTCCAGCAGCATGACCGCCAGGGAGACCATTAATAGCCAGAAGAAGTACCCGCGTGTGTCCCAGAGGATCTGGATCATGCCGACATCCGCTTGGGGGCTAGAGCCACTTGATCAGGTCGGGCGCGAAGTAGGTGACGATCAGGTCCGCGCCGGCCCGGCGGATGGCGTAGGTCGTTTCCAAGGCCGCTTCCTTGAGGTCCAGCCAGCCCCGATCGGCGGCGGCGTGGAGCATCGCGTACTCACCGCTGACGTGGTACGCCGCAACCGGGACGTCACATGTTTCACGCACACCCTTGATGACGTCCAGGTAGGCGGCGGCGGGCTTGACCATCACCATATCCGCGCCTTCATCCAGGTCGGCGAGCAGCTCGGTACACCACTCGCGGCCGCGACGGAAGTCCATCTGGTAGCCTCGGCGGTCGCCGAACCTCATGCCGCCTTCCCCGGCGTCACGGAACGGGCCGTAGAAATTCGAGGCGTACTTGACGGCGTAGCTGAGGATCGCGGTCTGTTGATGGCCGGCGTCGTCGAGTGCGCCACGGATCGCGGCGACCATGCCGTCCATCATGCCGGACGGCGCGACGACATCGGCGCCGAACGACGCCTGCGCCGCGGCGGCCTGGCCGAGGTTTGCCAGGGTGCGGTCGTTGTCTACTACGGACGGGTCGCCGCCGGTACATTCAGCGCCGTCGATCAACACGCCGCAGTGCCCGTGGTCGGTGTATTCACAGAAGCACAGGTCGGCGTGCATGACCACATCCAGCCCGGCGTCGCGGACGGATTGCAGGACGCGGTTGACCGGCGCGTCGGGGTCGGCGGCGTAGCTGCCGGTGGCGTTCTTTTTAGAGTCCGGCGTGACCCCGAAGAGGATGAACTGCCGCAGCCCGTCGCGTGACAGGTCTTTGATGGTCTGGACCGCGTCTTGTACGGGCCATTGACTGACCCCGGGCATGGAGGCGACCGGGATGGGTTGCTCCATCTCGCCGACGAACAGCGGGTAGATCAGGCCATCAATCGGGATGGTTGTGTCACGGACGGCGTCACGCAGGGCGGGGGTGCGTCTTAGGCGTCTTAGGCGTTGCCGGGGAGTCGAGTCGTTACGCGTTTTTGAGTGATCTGACATAGCACGACATGATATCAGTGGACAGGGATGTCGGAGGATAGCCTAGCCAGGACGAGGCCAGCATCGGGGGGGCATGTGGCGGCGATCAAGGCCTGGTATGCGTCCACCAAGCAGGGACGCTGGGTAGCATATTATATAACAACTGTGTTTTTGGGGATTTAGCTACGCGGGCCGATAGGTGCTTCAGGGGGCAGACAAACCGCGATTGATTGTGCTACAATATGTTGTGTAGGTAGGGGATCGGGGCCTGCCTGCAACGACCCGAAATTGAACTGATTATGATCGGGGTGAGCGTTTCACCCCGCACGAACGCATCGGTATTGAGAGCTTGAAACATCGGGAAGGCCTGACACGCCATTATCTCCGTCTATCCATGCCGCGGGCTTTTCTGCCTGCGGGAAGAAGCGGCCCCCCGAACTCAAGATCACTTAAGACCGATACCGTTCAGAAGGTTTCGACAGTGATTTTGTCACTACACATTACTAGGAGCGAATGAAATGAAACGTTCGAAAGGTTTTACACTGATCGAGCTGCTGGTTGTGATCTCGATCATCGCGTTGCTGATCGGCATCCTGCTGCCCGCGCTGGGCGCGGCTCGCCGTGCGGCCCGTCAGATGAAGAGCACGACCCAGGTCCGCGGTATCGTCCAGGGTCTGATCACCCACGCCGGCGGTAACAAGGCGCGTTTGCCCGGCACCAACAGCAAGGGCTTCATGATCGTGGACGACGGCACGGTGGATTCGGATACCGGCCAATCCGGTCACGGCGGCACGGTCGAGGCTCGGTTCTGGCTGATGCTGGACCAAAACGCCTTCACCGGTGAATACGCCATCAGCCCGTCGGAGACCAAGACGGCCTGGACGAGCGGGGAGGTCACCAGCGACCACTACTCGTTCGCGCTGTTGAACATCGATGATAGGCAAACGATCGGCACCGACCCCGCGACGACCAAGGAACGGCCCAACCAGTCCGGCCGCGCCCGCGAATGGAAGGCGTCGATCAACACCCAGGCGATCCTCGTCTCCGACCGGGCCCGGCACTCGACCGGCAACGTCACTACCTATGACGAGATCTACAGCATCCACACCACGGAAGACGACGAGAAGTGGGCCGGCAGCGTCGGTCGTGGTGACGGCAGCGCCTCGTTCGAGAACGAAGACGCCCTGGACACCAAGTACGGCTCAGGTACAACGATCGAAGCCGACCGCATGTTCACGCGCCTGGAAGACACCGGCAGCAGTGAGTTCGACGTCATTGACAACACGGCGAACTGGGACGAGAAGGCCAACGCGCTGATGGGTTATAAGGGCGCCGGCTACAATGAATCCGGTAGCGACGGTATCGACACGGTCGCCAGCAAGTAAGAGGCCCCTGCCTCGGGTCAGACCGAACCGGGCCTGACCTAACAGAAAACCTCAACACCGGCCGTCCTTCGGGGCGGCCGGTTTTCTTTTGCGCACGTCCGGAACCGCACAGATACCCGGCCCTCCGCAGCGCTCGGGGCCGGCGTTGTGGATGCCCCGTGGTTCGGCAGTGAGATCCCCCCGCCTTGACGCCGACGCGGCCCGGGTGTATCAGTGGACTATGGAAGACAAGATCCTCTGTGACGGCATCACGTTCGACGATGTCCTGCTCACCCCGGCCAGAAGCGAAGTCGTGCCCGCTTTGGCCGACACCTCCACACGCCTGACCCGCAACGTCAAGCTGAACATCCCGCTGCTGTCGGCGCCGATGGACACGG
>JAJDCV010000115.1 GCA_029260675.1 Phycisphaeraceae bacterium | reverse complement strand
GATCGCACTATCTTGCACTTTGATAGTATTCAAGCTATCGAGATCAACATTCCGCTCTGGTTCATACGAGGGCAGAGGCACTTGAACAGCGGCCGGTTCGGTGTGTTCACTCGCTTTCGCTTCGGCGTCGATTTGAGTCTTCAACTCTAGCCATTCTTTGAACGCGGCATCGTGTGTCTCGCGTGATCGCTTGACGCCATACGGACCAAGGTAGTGCACGGTACCCTTGTACTTCTTCTTCCAGACCTTCCGCGACTCGAACCAGGTGAGCACCTCGTACTTGGGTTTCTTCTTGGCCAATTCTTGACTCCAAGGGAGACATTGGGGGGCGGTCTGTATCCCCTTCCCGTATCCCTTTTAGTCCCTAATCGGCCACAAATCAAGCGCTGTATCCCCGTTTTTAGACCAATAACGACGATTGCCTTCGTTCGGGGCGAAGAGGTCGCATGTTCAAGTCATGTCACCCCGATTAAAAGCCGACCTTGGTCGGCTTTTTTTCTAGCGTGTGAAAATGCGGAGTTCACATGGTGATCGAGAAACCCGACATGGCATCTCGTGTCATCACCGGTCCGGTGCTCGTCTTCACGGGTTTAGTCATATATACGGCGCTGGTGCTTGTGTATATAAACGCACCCGTAAACGCTCCCGCGAACGTCAGTCTGTTCGACGTGCTCATCGCTATTCTTGTCTTGGAGCCCTACTCGATCATCGCGGGCCTTTTTGTATTGACAGGTCTCCAATACGTCGTTGGCCCCAGGGCATGGATCGACCGTCTGATTACCAAGTCGCTACTCTGGATGGTGATCATCTCTGCGGTGATCGGTCTGGTAATACTTGGAGCCGTGGCGGTGATCTTAGTTCTTTGGTGAAACGCGCTCGAGCGTGTATCGCTACCCATCCACCTTCACCACCACGAGTGTCGTGTCGTCGACGCCTTGGTGTGGGCCGGTGAAACGCCGGACCTGCCAGAGGATGTGGTTGATGGTGTCGGTGGCGGATTTTTCGGCGGACTCGATCAGCGCTTGTTCGATGCGTTTTCGGCCGAACTTCTGGCCGTCGTTGTTGAATGAGTCGACCAGACCATCGGTGTAGAGCAGGAGGGTGTCGTCGGGGGCCATGTCGAACAGGCCCTTCTCGTATTCGATGTCGCTCTGGACGCCGACGATCATGCCGCCGGTTTCGAGTGTGTGGATTTCGCCTTTGCGCAGGAGCATGGGCGGGTCGTGGCCGGCGTTGCAGTAGGTGATTCTCAGCGTGTCGGGGTCGAAGACGCCGTACCAGACGGTGGCGAACTCGTTGTCGAGTGTGTCGCGTGTGAGGGCGTTGTTGACCCGTGAGATAATCTCGTCGAGGTCGTAGACGTCCTGCGCGTAGGCGCGGAGGCTGGCGCGGACGCTGGCCATGAGGAGGCTGGCGGCGACGCCCTTGCCGACGACGTCTCCGATGGCGATCCCGATGTGGCCGTCCAGGTCGATAACGTCGTAGAAGTCGCCGCCGAGCTCGAAACTGGGGACGTATCGCGCAGCCAGATCGAACGGCGGGAGCTTGGGCATCTCGCCGGGGAGCATGCGGCGTTGGACGTTGGCGGCCAGGTGTAGCTGTCGCAGGACGCGCCGGCTCTTGCTGCGTTGGTCATCGAGCCGGGCGTTCTGGATCGCGGTCCCGAGCATCTGTGAGATGGCGGTGACCAGTTGGACCTCGAAGGGGCTGAAGCTGCGCTGCTCGCCGGAGAACAGGTGGATGGTCCCGATCGACTTGCCCTGGTACATGATGCCAAGGCAGAGCATCGAGGCGAGGCCCTCGGCCAGGGCGTCGCCGGGGAAGATCACGCGGGGGTCGGTGGCCATGTCCTGGATGTAGACCGGGGTGCCGGACATCGCTTCACTGAGCATCTGCGAGTCGTCGACGTGGATCGCGCCGGTATCCAGGTAAGCCTGCGAAAGGTTGTAGATCGCGCGGGGCTCGAGCTTGTGCGGGTCGTCTTCCTTGGTCAGCCGGATGGCGACGGCCTTGGCCTTCATGACATCGGCGACGGCGTGGGTCGCGGTGTCGAGGATCTGCTGAAGATCGCGGTCGGCGGACAGGGCTTTGCTGACCTCGTACAACGCCGACAGTTCCTGCACACGCTGGCGGGCGTGGTACTCATCGAAACAAAGCCGTGCAATGGTATTCGCCAGGACATAGAGGAATTGGATCCCGGCGGCCTTGTTCGGGCCACAGCAATTCTCTGCGGCATCGACCAACTCGTCGGCCTTGTCCTTGGGGATGCCCAGGGCATACGCGGCTTTACGCAGGTCGTCCCGGCCCGGGGTGGCGGTGCCTGTGGTGGTGGATTGCAGTGAGATTGATCCGAGGATCTGACCCTCGACCGCGATCGGCGCGCTGAACCGGCCGGCGTCATCGCCGTCGGCGGCGATCAGCTGTTCGAGCACCTGGTCGGAGGCTCTTTGTTGGTTGGCGTCGGTCGGCGCGGTGACCTGCTTGCCGTTGGGGTCGTGGATCGTGGCGGTCAGGCCGGTGACGGCGGTGAAGCTGTCCTGTATTTCCTGGAGTGTTTCGGGATCGACGAACTGGGTCAGCGAGAGCCTGGGCGCGGAGGGCAACGGCGTACCTGGCCGGCCGGTCGGTCGGTTCGGATCGTGGTAGGTGTCGTTGGCACCCGACGGGGCGCCGCTTGGCGTGTTTCCGGTCCTGGTCACGCTGGGCTATTTCCCGTCGGACTCGTCGAGCCAGATCTCACGCAGGACCGCCAGAAGCGGGTCGCGCGGCGACTTGGACTGCGCGAGCGCTAAGCCGTAACGGATCACCTGACGCGAGGAAGCCTGGTAACCCAGGTACGCCATGAGTAGCGGTGCGTCCTTGCCGCCCTCACCCTGGCTGATAGCGGCCTGAAGCTCCTGCTGGATCCACTGGATCCTCGACTCGGGTGGCAGCAGCTTCGCGTCGTAACGCGCGGCGATCAGCTCGGGGTGCTGGACGAATACGGCCCGCAGGTTCATCCCGGCGGAGCGGAACATCCCGGCACCGAGTTGGGCGTGGACCAGACCGATTCTCGGCAAAGGATCGTCCTTGACGTCGAGGATGATCTGGCGGTACCGGCTCTCGGCCGAGAGGTACTTGCCGTTGGCTAGCGCCGCCTCGGCTTCACGTGTGAGCTTGGCGATCCGGGTCTGCTTGTTTGACGCCAGTGTCTCGAGCCGGGGCAGGTTGTAGTTCAGCTTGTCAACCACCTCCTGCACGTCCTCGCCCGACTCGTCGTCTTGTGCGTCGGTGGATGGTGTGGAATCGGTTGTGGATCGGCGTGACTGGTAATCTTCGCCGTACAAGTCCTGCATGATCTTGTCGTAAGCACGTTCGGCCTCGGTGAGCTGCTGCGAGGTGGGCGCGTCGAGTGTGTCCTCCCAGCCGTCGGAAGCGTCGTCGCCGGAGGTGTCCTTGTTTTCCTGTATCGCCCGGAGAAGTTTCTGGTAGGTGTCTTCCTGACCCGCGCGCGTGTCTTCGTCTTTCAAGCGGTTGAAGACGGTGTCAAGGAACTGGGTTTTGCCTAGGGCCTGGGAAGGATCGGCGTTGGGATCGAATAAAGTCTGGAGCTGTTGGCCGATCATCAGGGTCGGCGGGATCTGTCCGGGGCGCAGGTCCAATTGGCTGGTCTTGCGGTCCTTGGGCTTGCCAAAAGGATCGTACTGGTTGGCGTCGTACATGATCGGCTTGATCATGTTGCTTGGGGCTTCCTGCTTGTTGGCTTCGTTTGCGGCCTCGTGGAGGGTTCGGCTCAGTGCCTCGCTGGTGACCAGGTTCCCGCGCAGGCCAAGAGCCGGGGAGCTGCTGAAGGATTGCAGCGCGAGCCCGGGGGTGAGGTTGCCGATGTTCTGCCCGGCGATCTGGGTTGAGAACTGGCCGCTTCGGATGGTGTTCAGCGAGCCGTTGGGGACCAATTGGAACGCCCCGCCGTTGGGCGCGATCAGACCGGGTGCCTGTGGCTGGGCGACACGGTTGGTGAACGAGCGATAGACGCTGAAATTTCGCTGCGGCCCGACCCCGCCGACGCTGGCGGCGTTGAGATAACTGGGGCTTGACGAGAGGCTGCCAGAGCGGAAGTTGAAGAGACTATCGCTGCCGAGGTTGTCCTGGAACTCGCCGACGGCCCCGTAGTCGATGGTGTCCTGGAAGCCGCGACCGCCGCCGACGTTGCCGGTGATGATGTTGTTCTGCTGGCTGAAATCCAATCGGCCGTCTGCGGGGTTGTACCCGTTGGTGCCGACCTGCTGGTTGGCGTCCAGGGCCCGGCCGTCGCTGCCGACACGGTTCTGCGCCGACGCCACGGGGACCGCGATCAGGCATGCGATAAAACCGACCGCCCAAAGGGGTCTGCCGGGTGTATGGATGTAGCTGGTATTCATGGGAAGCCCCACTGCTGGGATGGTTCGATCCACCGTTATTCTATCCCGATTAATGCCTCAAAACGAGCGAAACCCCATTTATGACACGATTTCAACGATCTCAAACCGCTTGGCACCGCGTGGCAGGTCCACACGGATGGTTTCGCCGACCCGTGACTTCATCAGAGACTCCCCCATCGGGCTCTGGGTGGTGACCTCGATCTCGTCGGCGTCGAAGCTGCCGGTGGCCTCGCCGACCAGCTTATAGAGGTCGTCGGTGCCATCGTCCATGTCCTTGAGCCGAACGACCGCGCCCAGGAAGACCATGTCCTCGGGCACGTCGATGTCATCGGCCACCTGGGCATCTTTAAGCCGCTTTTCAAGCCGACGGATCTCGGCCTCCTCCAGCCCCTGATCATCACGGGCGGCGTGGTAATCGGCGTTCTCCTTGAGGTCGCCCTGGGCGCGGGCCTCGGCGATCCGCTCGGCGATCACCGGCCGATTGGCGATCAGGCCGTCCAGGCGGGCTTGCAGCTTTTCTTTTTCCTGCTTGGTCACGAACTCCATCGACGTTGCTCCATCTAATCTCTGAATCGGTTATCGGTCGCCGGCCCTGAATACTCAGGCGGCGCATGGGCCGAAATATCCTAACAGACTCCAGCCTTCATATAAAAAGGATCTAATGCCCCGCCCGTGGGAGGGTGTGATGATCCCTAAGGGCTGGCTTTTGAGGCCCGCCCCCACCAAACCATCCCCCAGAGCGCCACCCAACCGAGCCCGGCGGCGGCGGCGGTGCTGAGGATCGCCGGACGCCACACCAGGGGGTCGTAGGGCTTGATCGTGGTCGTCAACTCCCACAGGGCTTGCAGCGGGCTGATCCGCATCTGCCAATCGGCACTCCCGGCCCCCCCGGCTCGGCCCACGGATTCGGCGGCGCTGAATCCCACACCCCCCACCGCCATAAACACCGGCTCGCCGACAAGCAGCAACATGCAAAGCAGCATCGCCCCCAAGCGGAACCCGGCTATCGGCACCACCCGGCCGAACCCGACGAGCACCGCCGACAACAACGACCAGGACACCACCGCCAGGTCCAGCCAGAAGG
>JAJDCV010000114.1 GCA_029260675.1 Phycisphaeraceae bacterium | reverse complement strand
AGTGTCATCGGAACCGGAATCGCTGCCGCGGTCGCCCAGACGGGCCTGCAATCCCAGCAGGTCGCCCGTCAGCGCGATAATCGTGAGAACAGCCGCACCCGCCAGGCCCAGCGTGACACCGAGGTCTTCGAGACCCGCCTGCTAGGCCTGGAGGAGCACGACGGCGACGAACAGGCCACCCGCCTGCACGTCGATAACCAGCAGCCCGACCGCGACCACACCGACGACCAACGCCCCCAGGACCAGGCCCACGCCGAGCAACAGGCCCTGTCCCCGGACCAAGACGCCGTCTCGTCGTTCCCCGACGCCGACACCCTCCTAAGACAGCTCGCCGCCACCGCCGACCCCACCGTCCAGCGGCAAGCCACCGCCAAGCCCTCTCCGGAGGCCCCCGGCTCCTCCGATCCCGACGCCCTCTACACCCACATCGATATCCAGGCCTGACCCCCCTCGGCCCCGGATGTCCCTCCCACTGAACACGGGCCTGCCCACCCAACCGAATCAAGCTCCCCCTGCACCCAAAGCACGGCCTTGGCCGGAGCCGCTTATACATCATTCCACCACCTGTGCATGAAACTTCCGGGGGCGGTTACAATCCCACGCATGTGGCCCACCCTCTTCACCCTCGCCGCCGTTCTCTGCGTCCTCCTGCTCTGCGCCGCCGTCTGGCTCTGGACTCAGCGCCAGGCCCTCCGCACCGACCGCGACCGGGTTGCCTCCGAGCTGGGTCAGCGCGAAGCCGCCATCGAAGGCTACATGGACGAGGTCGAACGCCTCCGCGAATCGGTAAACGAAAAAGAGAACCAACTCACCGAGCAACGCGCCAAGCACGAGGGCCTGGACGACAAGTTCAAAGCGCTGGCCAACGACGTCCTCAAGCAATCCAACGAGCAGTTCCTACAGCTCGCCAAGAAAACACTGGAAGGCGATCAGAAAGACGCCTCCGCCCAGCTCGAACAACGCAAGCAGGCCATCGAATCGCTGATCAAACCCATCCGCGAATCACTTGATAAACACAGCAAGGCCGTCGCCGACATCGAGAAAGACCGCAAGCAGGACCAGGGTTCCCTGCGCCAACACCTCACCTCCATGATCGACGTGCAGCGCCGCCTCGGCGACCAGACCACCGCACTCACCACCGCGCTCAAGGGCTCCGCCACCGCGCGCGGCCAGTGGGGCGAGATCACCCTCCGCCGAATCGTCGAGATGGCCGGCATGAGCGCCTACTGCGACTTCGACGAGCAGGTCACCATCTGGAACGGCGACGACCAGCTCCGCCCCGACATGGTCGTCAACCTCCCGTCCAGCCGATCCATCGTCATCGACGCCAAGGCCGTCGGCGAAAACTACTTCCAGGCCATGGAAACCGACGACCCCACCCAGCGCAAACACCTCCTGCACAAACACGCCGGCGACCTGCGCTCGCGCGTCAACGAACTATCCCGCAAGTCCTACGCCCAGAGCCTCACCCAGGCCCCCGACTTTGTCGTCCTCTTCGTCCCCGGCGAAGCCTTCCTCACCGCCGCCCTCGACGCCGAATCCGGCCTCGCCGAATCTGCCATGAATGCCGGCGTCGTCATCGCCACCCCCGCGATCCTCATCAGCCTCCTGCGCGTCGTCGAAATGGGCTGGCGTGAAAAGAAGATGACCGAGAACGCCCAACGGATCAGCGAACTCGGCAAGGAACTGCACGAACGCATCTCCGTCGCCACCGGCCACGTCGACAAGCTCGGCGCCAACCTCGGCCGGGCCGTCAAGAGCTACAACGACTTCGTCGGCAGCTTCGAAACAAGAATCGTCACCAGTGCCCGCAAATTCAAAGACCTCGGCGCCGACTCCCCCAAAGAACTCCCCGCCGATCCCGCCGCACAGATCGAAATCATGCCCCGCGAGGTGAAGCAGTCCGCTTCAACCGACTGACTTTCCACGCTCATTCAATAGCCGCTGGCTCACAGCCAGCGGTCCGCCGCCTGTTAGTCGGCGGCTGTTGTAGCGTTTGCCTCATCAGCCATCACCGACTCGCCACACTCGGGGCATGTTTTTCCTGATGTGCCTCGCAGGTTATAGTTACATGCGACACACCTCAGATACTTTCCTGCTTCATCAACTTGGGGCGGTTTTCCTATCACCCATATCCATAGTCCTCTACCCACGAGCAGCAGCAATGGGACGCTGAAGATTGTGTAGCCAGCAAAAACCATGAAGTGCTGATTGAACTGATACCACCCGAATGTATAGCCTTGTTGTAATCCCATCCAATCCTGGTAGACGATCGGCACAACAAATAGCAGGCCTAATCCTAGCTGCAAGGATACATAGGTCACCAGCAATCCGTGGGCGCTTCGGCCTTGCCGCTTCATGGCGAATGCGATGATTGCCGTCAGAGTAGAAATGGTTATTAAAGGGGTGGCTAGTAATTTAACTAAGATCATCAGGCGATAGCCAGTATCATGAGTTGATGTCAATTGCCAGAGGTTACTTTGGAATTCGGAAACCCATCCTGCAATTCCTAGGGACACGAGAATCGATATGAGCAGGGCATGGCCTAGAACGATCGGGAACGACACACGCCAGAACATTCGTGGCATGGCGGTGGTTAAAGCATCAAAAATTTGAATCTTGAAGTATTTCAATCATTGTGCCTAGACGCAGTAATTTAGACATACGGCAACTGGCCTTTGCTTGCCTGTGACACTTCCGCCAACAACGCCGCGACCTTTTCCGACATCGCTTCGAAGCAGCGTTTGCCTTTGTCAGCCGTGGCCTTCCGCGGGTCACCGGCGCCGGTGTCGGGGTGGGTGGCCGACCATGGCCGGGGGGTCCAGACGCCGGACTGGCGCAGGGTTTTAAGGGCGAAGTCGTGCATCGCGCCGGGGCCTGCCTGATCGAGTGCGACGAGGTCGGGCGTCAGGTGCGGCATCAGGGCGGTCTCCAGTTCGCCGGCATGGTCGCCGGGGCCGTTCCCGGGAGGGGCGAAGATTTTATTCACAAGATCCGGGATCAGTTGCCAGAAGTTGACCACGACGATGAACATCCCGGTCTCGGCCTGCAGGTCGCGGACCAATGGCTTGAACTCGTTGCCGCCGTGTGCGTTTAGGATGACGAGCTTGTCGATGTTTTGTTTTTGTAGCGAACTGACCACGTCACTGAGGATGGCCATCGCGGTCGCGGTGCCGATGCTGATGGTGGCGACCTGGTCGAGTTGTTGCCCGTCATTCCCAAACGGCACGACCGGCAGCACGATCGGCTTCGCCCCTTGCTTTGCCGCCGCGCCCGCCGCATGCTCGGCCAGCAGCTGCGCCTCGTAGACATCCGTCCCGTGCGGCATGTGATAGTTGTGTGCCTCGGTCGCCCCCCAGGGCAGGACCGCGACGTTCGGCGGGTCATCCAGCAGTTGCCGGTAGTTCGCTTCTAACAGGACGTGGGATCGAGGGGGCATATCGGGCATCTCCCATTGGCTGCCCGCCGGGGCGTCGCCCGGCGGCTATTATCAATCCAACCACCAACCACCAACCACCAACCACCAAC
>JAJDCV010000113.1 GCA_029260675.1 Phycisphaeraceae bacterium | reverse complement strand
GCTCGACCCGCTCCTGCCCGTAGTAGAAGTACCAGATGGTTCCCACCAGGATCAGCCCCGCAGAGAACAACATCGGCAGCGGCCCCATCATTACGATGTACGCCGCCGGCCCCGCGATCCCCGCCAGGTGCAGCCAGGGGTACCACGGCGAACGGAAACCCGGGTCGTAGGATTCGATCTTGCTCTCACGCATCACGATCACCGCCAGCGAGTTCAGCGCGAACAGCAGCAGCATGAACGAGCTGGCCAGCTTGGCGATTTTGGTTGGGTCAAGGGTGATGACACACAGCAGCACCGCCGCCGTGGTTAGGATCACCCCGTTCTGCGGGCTTTGAAACCGGTTAATCCTGCGGAACAGCGAGGGCAGCAGGTGGTCTCGGCCCATCGCCAGGGGGTATCGCGAGGCGCTTAGGATCCCCGCGTTGGCCACCGAAAGGAACGCCAGCAACGCAGCGACGGTCATGACGATCGCGCCCCACCTCCCCGCAATCGCTTCGGCGGCATCGGCAACTGGGATCAGACTGGGGGTGTCCCCGGCATACAGCACCTGCGGATCGACTACGCCCACGATGATGAACGTTCCGATGCCATAGATCAGCACCGCCGTGATCAGCGCGAATAGGATCCCCAGTGGCAAGGTCCGCTCAGGGTCTTTGGCTTCTTCTGCCACACTGGCGACCTTTGTCACACCCATGTAACTGATGCAAACCATCCCCGAGGCTGCGAAAATATTGTCTGCACCCGAGTCGAAGAAACCGCTGAAGTAGGCGTACCGAATATCATTGGAGCCATCCACGACAAACCCGACCAACAGGAACAACAGCAGCACGACCAGCACGGTCTGCACCGCGCTGGACTTGCCTGTGCCAAGCAGATTGATAACCCCGAACGCCAGCGCCAGTCCCGCGGCCAATGGGATCATCGGGGCGTTGGGAAAGAACACAGCCAGGTAAGCCCCCACCCCGATCAAGGCGAAGGACGTCTTGAGAACCAGCGAACACCACGTGCCCATCCCGCTGATCGTCCCGGCCAGGGGGCCGAGGCTGCGATCCAGGAAGTAATACACCCCCCCGGCACGTGGCATCGCGGTCGCCAGCTCGATCTTGGCCAGCATCCCCGGCAGCAGCGGCAGCAGCGCCAGGAGGTAGCTTAGGATCACCGCGGGCCCTGCGTCCGCCGCCGCGAGACCCGGTAAGAGGAAAAAACCCGAACTGAGCGTCGCCCCCGTCGCCAGCGTGTACACGTTGAAGAGCGAGAGGCTTTTCTTGAGCTGTTTGGATCGGTTGAGGATGGGCATAGCCTGCTAGAGGCAATATAGCAGAGGCAAGCGGTTCGCGTCTGATTCAGGCCGAGGTGCCGACCGCCAGGTTAAGCTCGGCACGGAACTCGGTCGGCGTGGTGGCAGCAAGCACACGTTGGCGCAAATCGTCGTCTTGGAAGGTGCGTGCGAACAGGGCGAGTAATTCAAGTTGCGAGTCGGGGTCATCTGTGGGGATCAGCAACAGGCAGATCAAATGGGCCGGCTCGCCATCTGTCGCATCAAAGTCAACGCCTATCATGCTGCGCCCGATGATCATGCAGGGCTTGGCCAGCCCGTCGAGCCGGGCGTGGGGCACGGCGAGGCCCAGCGGCAACCCGGTGTTCATGGCTTCCTCACGCTCCAACGCGGTCTGGGCGATGGTCTCTGCGTTCAGGCCGGTCAACTCTGCGCCTCGCTGGGTAAGTTCAGTGATCGCCTCGGTCGGTGTGTTGGCCTGCATCTGGATAAGGATGTGCTTGTCGCTGAGGATATCGGCCAGGCGCAACCGGGTCTTGGACTTCAAGACCGCCTGCATCGCCGGACCGCTGAACAGGCTGGTCGCCAGCGCCATGATGACCACGGCCACGAGCAGTCCGTCGTTGATCAGGCCGGCGCTGTAGGCAAGCTGTCCCAGGATAATCCCCACCGCTCCCTGGCAGGTCATCCCAAACGCGGTCGCCCAACTCTCGCGTTTGCTCATCCCGGCAAGGCTCGCCCCCAGGTAGCAGCCCCCGGCCTTGCCGACGAACGCCACAGCGAGCACGATCACCACCGCCAACGGCTCGAAGCTGCTGACGAAGTTGATCCGCAGCCCGATGCTCGCGAAGAAAACGGGGGCGAAGAAGTTGGTCACGAATTGATGGATCGTCTCGCGTGTCCGTTCGCGAAGCCGGGGCGAATCGCCGATCGCCACACCCGCGATAAACGCACCGAAGATCGAGTGGATCCCCAGGTATTCCGTGAACGCGGCGCACGTCAAAGCCACCACCGATACGAACCCAAGCACACCCCCGGGCCAGCTCCACCGAGACTGGATATACGGCAGCGCCTTGTGGCACAGCCACCGCCCCAGCGTGATCATCACCCCCAGGAATACCAGCGTCATCGTGATCGTCGTGAAGACCGACGTGGTTGGTGCCGCACCGTCCTCGGCAGGCAGCAACGCCAACACGACCGCGAACCCGATCCAACCGACCAGGTCGTTGAGCATCGCCGAGGAGATGATCAGCATGCCCAGGTCGCTCTTGGCGAGGTTCAGGTCCATCAGGACCTTGGCGATGACCGGCAGGGCGGTGATCGATAAGGCGATCCCGACAAAGACCGCGAACGGCAGCGGGGCGGCCAAGCCGCGCTCGCCGGCGCCGAGCACCTCGGGTATGCCAAACGCCAGTGACGCGCCGAGGATAAACGGGATCGCGACACCCAGCAGGCTTACCAAGGCGGTCGCTTTGCCCTGACGCCGGACCGTTGACAGGTCGACCTCGAGCCCGACGACCAGCAGCAGCAGCGTTGCGGCGATCACGATGAAGCCGTCCAGGGCGATCCGCGACGGTTCCCCCACCGAGATCGGGAAGAGCCATTCCAACAGGTCCGGGCTGACATACCCCAGCACCGTGGGCCCCAGCAGGACACCTGCGAGGATCTCACCGAGCACGGCCGGTTGTTTGAACTGCCGGGATACCTCACCCAGAAGCCGGGCCGCCCCCAACAGCACAGCGAGTGCGAGCATCAGGCGAGTGATGTCAGTGGGTTCTAAGGATGCCGCGGCGAGGATGATCATAGTGGTAAGGTTTTTGGCGTGATTTAATTATTGTGGATTTTCGGAGAAAGTGGATGGGAAAGTCAAGCTGGCATGGTTATGGGTTGGGCGATAAGGATGGGGCTATGAGATCGACCCAACGGGCCGCGTCCATCAACACCCGCTGCCCGTCGTCACTGACCACCGCGCCGGCCTGGAATAGTTCCGCAAACACTTCTGGCGAGAGGTAGCCGCGGTCCAGCAACAGCCATGACACGTCGTATCGATCGATCAACGCCGTGCGGTCGGTGTGTGCCGTCTTCGGTGAAAAGAACAGAAGAGAGTCATCGAGGCGTTCGCGCTGCTCGGGGGCAAAGAATTCCAGGTGCAGTGCGCCGACCACCCGGCCACCAAACGACGGCACGGGCCAGCCGGCCAGCGGTTGGGCCAGCACCACCTCACCCGCCTTGATATGGGGCGAGAGCAGCGCGTCGTAACCCTCCCAATGGTGGGGCTGCTTATCCTCTCTACCCATCAACGGGGAAACCCAACGCCGCGCGAGGTGCGGCTCGCGCATCACCAGCCAGACATTGGGCAAAGCCATGGCGACGACCAGACCCGCGATCAATGTTTCGAGCAACGCCTTGCTCATCGTGGCCTGGTTGCGATCCAAGAGTTGTTTGATCCGGGTCGGCCAAGACAGTGGGTCCAAGGCCCCTATGCGATACAGGTAGACACCGACGGCGGCCTGGGGAAAGATCAATCCCGCCAGCGGTAGCCGGGCCAATGTCGGGGAGCCCGCCGCTGCGCCGACGAAAGCCACCGCAACCAGTCCCGCGGTTGCCAGCAGGGTGGTGCGGATAAACGGTTCATCGCGCATCGGTAACGCCGCCGCCGATGCCAACAATGCGGGCAGGCACCAGACAAGGAGCATCCGTCTGAAAATCACCGTGTTGAACCAGTACCACGAGTCCGGTGAGTGCCCGACCGCCAACAGGAAGTCGTACCAGGGCCACGCAACCGCAACGAGAAACGCCAGGCCGCAAGCCGCCATCGAGGCGGCGAGCCTGGGCCAGCGGTGTTGACCGCCGCCAACCGCCGTAAAGAACAGCCCAAACACGCCTAGGACGCCGGTCATCCCGTGTGACAGCACCGCGACAGCTAAGAGTATCCCCGCTCCGACAGCGAAACCGATCAACCCCCGTCCCTTTGCGCGGGACAGCCACGCCCAGGCAAAGATCATCAACGGCAGCGCGAACGCCGAGGGGTTGACCTGGTGCCAGGGCAGGTCGCTTAGCGCGTTGCTGTTGGCGTACCCCGGGGGTTGTCCGTAGAGAAAGATGGCCGCAAGCAGAACCAGCGGCGCAGCCGGCTCCAGCCCGTAGCCACGCAGCCACCACCAAAGCGCTATAAGCAGCAGCAACGTGTTCGCGACCGCGGCGCCGCTCAGCGCATCGTAGGCGTCGATGCCGGTGGACCGGACGATCAAAGCCAGCGCGACCGAGTAGGGCGAGTACCTGATGGAGGGTTCATCGGTGGCGTAGGTCGGGTTGCCGGGCCGCCAAAGCTCGTGCTCAAGGGCCAGCACCACCCGGTGGTGTTCCCAGGCGTCGGCGTCGAGCCGCTCCGACCGGTTCCCCGTCAGTGCGGCGACGTAACACAGGATCAGCAAGCAAAGCAATAGATACATCCAGACGCCACCACGCGGACGGGCGCCAGCGTCGGCATCGAGATGTCCCCGGCCCCCTGGTTGATCGGCAGGTGTCGTCACCCCAGCGATTCTAGCAGATAAAGGATCGTGTCTGCGGCGTGCTGTATACATCCCAAATTGGCTGTGAGCCCACGATCGGGCGGGGCCGGCCAAGGGTGCGTAGGGTAAGCGCAGAACCGTTCGCCTGCTAGATAATGTCGGGTTATGCGGGTCAGAAAATAGCCCGACAGACCCAACTTCAAAGACCCAGGTGATCCTGGCAAATCGTGTGATAGAATAGAGTCATGGCGGAGGAATACTCAAACAGCCCGCGCCCGGGAATTCACCCGGGTTCATCCCAGAGCCCCGGCTCTGCCGCTACGCGGTGCGTGGTGCTGGTATGTCCCGATGGGGCCACGCCGGTGGACCTGCTCGGCGGGTTGTCCCGCCGGGGCGTGAGTTCGCACGTGGTCACCGATTCCGCCGCTGTGATGGTTGAACTGGCCAGGCATCACACCGGAGCCTTGGTCGTGGTTGACCCAACCCGGCAGCCCGGTCTGGTTGACCTGATCGAAGCGGTCATCACCTATCACCCACGCACGGTCCGTTGGGCCTATTACGCGGCACACGCGGCCAACAAGGCGCAACTCCAACCCCTCAACGTCCGATCGGGCGGGGAGGATGCGAACCACCACTCTGCGAATCCGCCACATCCGATTGAACCGGCCCAGGTTCCAGACGCCAGCTCGTCGTCCCCGCTTGGCCGGGTGCAGGACCAGGTCCCGCCGGACCGTGTCCGGTCATTGATCGTCAAGGTGCAGGGCCCGGCCGAGGTCGGCGAACCCCTGATCAGTGAAGAAGAACTCGCGATGCTTCTGGGCCCGGTGCCCGAGGAGCAGGGGGGCGAGTTATGAATCAGCCCACGCCTCACCCCGATGCCCCAACGCCTTTAGACCCCTCCGGTTCGGGTAGCCGTACGCAGCGCATCGTTGTCGTCGGGGGCACGAAGGCCTCGGATCGGCTGGCGGGCTTGATCGATCACAGCGGGATACGCTCCAAGGTTGTGCCCTCGTATCTATCAGCGTTAGGCGAGGTCTCTTCAGAACCTACTGACATGGTCGTCGGGCCGGTCGATGTCCTGCACGGCTCGATGGATGCCATCGTCCGTGGCCTGCGCGAGCTTGCACCCGATACCAAGCTTGTGGCCCTGGGTAATCAAGCCGGCGCGGAATTGCATGACAAAGCCATCGCCGCGGGGTTCGATGCTTGTGTGGTCGATCCGATCGGTCGGGAGACACTCGATCGTCTGCTGTGTGCCTGTTCATCTCAAACAGGCCTTGTGCTTCCGCCTTTATCCGACTCCGATGATGCGAAATCAGACGACGCGCCCGATGGGCCCCAAGCTCCACCAGAACCCGTTTATTCCGAGGAATTGGGCGACATCGATCTGGTCGAGTCTCTGCTCGCCGGCAAGGGGGATCTAAAGACCTTGGCGGTCCGACTCATCCAGTCACAATCCGGTCTGCAGGGCGTCGGCCTGCGCCCGGCGGACGGCGGGCCACCCGACGGCGATGTGACGGTCTATGTGACCTACCACGGCCGACGATTAGGACAACTTCACGCACCGCCCCCGGCGACGGTTGAACAGTTAGAGCCCTGGGCCGACTGGTTAAGCCGGTGGCTGGCGCTGGGGGACCAGATCGCCGAACTCAGCGATATGTCGTTACGCGATGAGCTGACAGGCATCAGAAACCGCCGCTACTTCAACCGCTTCCTCGACCGCATACTCCGACGAGCCGCGACCGACCGCTCCCAGGTCACCTTGCTCATGTTCGATATCGACGACTTCAAGCTCTACAACGACAAGTACGGCCACGCCACCGGTGACGAGGTTTTGTGCGAGACCGCCCGGCTGATGCTCTCGGTGGTCCGTGAGCACGACGTCGTGGCGCGGATCGGCGGCGACGAGTTCGCGGTCATCTTCTGGGACAACGACAAGCCCCGTCAGCCCAACAGCGAGCACCCGCAGGACGTCGTCGCCGCGGCACGCAGGTTCCAGGACGCGATCTGCTCGCACCGGTTCCCAAAACTCCTGGACAAGGCTGTCGGCCGACTCACCGTGTCCGGCGGGCTGGCCAGCTTCCCCTGGGACGGGCGCACCGCCCAGGAGCTCCTGGCCCGGGCCGACGCCATGGCCCTGCAATCCAAGCAACAGGGCAAGAACGCGATCACCTTCGGCACCGGCTCCAAACGCCCCTGCTTAGGTGGGTGAGGCGATCCGGATAGACTGCACCAATCAGTGTGCGGGGCACTCGGCCCACCTTGGGGCTGACAATCTTAGCAATCCACAGAAATTCTCTTGCGTTTAGCCTGCGGCCGCGTTAGCCTGCTTGCGTGGCTGGTCACCATAGAAGTTCTTGGTTGATAACGGTCTGCGTACTCTTCGTGGGGGCGCTGTTCTGTACACCCACATCAGGCGTTCCCATCCGTGCAATTGGTATACCCGCAGACAAGACCGATGTGCCGTCACCGGATGTCCAATGGGTATTCAGCCCCAATGCCAACGACCGGAAATCGGTTGTCCCCGTAGACGCGGTCGTCATCCACACCACCGAGGTCAATTTTGAGGGAACCCTGGGCATCTTCCAAAGCCCCGCGTCACAGGTCAGCGCCCACTTCGTGATCGCACCCGACGGCCGCATCATCCAGATGGTCGACACGTCACGCAGGGCCTGGCACGCAACGTACTACAACACACGCTCGGTCGGGATCGAGATGGTTGGGTACGCAAACTATCCTGATACGTGGAACAACAACAACCTCTCGGCCTTGATGGACCTGCTTGCCTGGATCGTCACAGCTTACGACATCCCCCTGGTCCACCCAGGCGGCAATGCGTTTGATTTTCCCAACGATACCTACAACCTGACCGGCCTGGTCGAGCACGCGCAGGTGCAGCCCTGGAACAAATCAGACCCCGGCCCGTTCTTCCCCTGGGCGCAGGTGCTGGATGGCACGCAGCAGCGCATCGATGTGGCTCCCGAGCCGGGTACGGCCGTGATGTTGATGTCCGCGTGCGGACTGCTGATGGCAAGGCGCTGGACCGCTTGACGGTGTGTTAACCGCTATAAATAGCGATGCCATGCCTCTCCAATCAGGCGACTTGCTTGCTTTGAACGACTTTCTTCCGGCCGGGCAAACGGACGCAGTATGGGTCGTTTAAACACGATCGCGGGCCGTGGCGGGGGGGCGGTAAATCCGATACACTCCCCAATTCGCTGTGCCCGGGCGATTTTACCCGGGCGGCGCTACCTTCAACAGTGCCGGTACGAGACGCTAACCCAAGGCGCATCAGAAATTTAATCACCCCCTTAAGGGCTTACGAATGTCTTTTGACTCCACCATCCACGCCAAGGCCGTCAGCATCACCAAGCTCAGCTACGAGATGACCGAGGCCTCCGGTTCCGGCCACCCCACGACCTGTGCCAGCCTGGCGCACCTGGTCTCGGTCCTGATGTACCAGCACATGCGCTACGAGCCGGCCAACCCCGGGCACCCCAGCAGCGATCGCCTGGTGCTTTCCGAGGGCCACGCCGTCCCCATCGTCTACGCCGCCTGTGCCGACCTGGGCGTGCACATCGGCAAGGACAAGTCCAGCCTGCGGGCGATGACCCGTGACGACGCGCTGACCCTCCGCGAGATCGATTCGGTTGTGGACGGCCACCCTAACCCCGCCGAGGGCTTCCCCTTCTTCGACACCGCCACCGGATCGCTGGGACAGGGCCTGTCACACGCCGCCGGTCTCGCCGCCGCGGCCAGGCTTGACGGCCTGGACAAACGCATCTTCTGCATCGTCGGCGATGGTGAATCGCGCGAGGGGCAGATCTGGGAAGCCATCGACTTTATTAAGGACCACGCGCTCAACGCCGTCTGCACCATCTTCAACTGCAACGTCTACGGCCAGTCAGACCAGGTCAGTCCCCAGCAGTCCGCAGACACCACCGCAAAAAAACTCGAGGCCGCAGGCTACACCGTCCTGACCGTCGACGGGCACAGCCCCTCGGCGATCCTAGATGCGCTTTCCAAGCACGCCCAGGCCCAGTTCGATCCCAAGGCTTCGCCCGTCGCGATCGTCGCCAAGACCCAGAAGGGCTGGGGCAGCGCTTCGCAGCAGGGCCAGGGCCACCACGGCAAGCCCGCCGCCGGCACCGAACTTACCGCCGCCATCGAAGAACTCGAAGCGACCGGCCGATCACTGGGGGCCACCGCCGACACGCCACTAAAGATCGGCATGATGTCGCCGAACAAGCCCGAGCGTCCTCAGCCCCAACCCGTCATGGGCTTCAATGAAGCCATGCAGCAGTTCGGGCTCGGTGACGCCATCGCCAAGGGCAAGTACGCCACCCGCAAGGCCTACGGCGTGGCGCTGCGTGCGTTGGGCCACGCTAATCAAAGCGTCGTCGCGCTCGACGCCGACGTGAGCAACTCGACCTTCAGCGAGATGTTCAAGAACGACGACGCCCTGGCCGACCGGTACTTCGAGTGCCGCATCGCCGAGCAGAACATGTTCTCCGCCGCCGCGGGGTTCAGCGCAGGCGGGAAGATCCCGTTCGCTTCCACCTTCGCCAAGTTCGCCGTCCGGGGTTACGACCAGATCGAGATGGCGGTCAACAGCGGGTCGAACTTCAAGATCGTTGGCTCCCACGCCGGGATCAGCCTCGCCGCCGACGGCCCAAGCCAGATGTCACTGCCCGACATCGCCTGGTTCCGCTCCTTCGCCACGATGCAACGCCAGAACGGCACACCCGGGTTCTACGTCCTCCAACCCAGTGACGCCTACCAGGCCTACGCACTCACCCTTGCCATGGCCGAGTACGACGGCCCCTGCTACATGCGGACCCTCCGACCGGAGACCGAGTTCCTCTACGGCGAGAACGACACCTTCACCCTCGGCGGCCACGAAGTCCTCACCGAAGGCCGTGACCTCCTGATCGTCGCGTCCGGCTACATGGTCCACGAAGCCAACAAGGCCCTGGAAGCACTGGACGCCGAAGGCGTCGACGCCACCTTGATCGACCTCTACTCCCTCCCGTTCGACGCCGAAGCCATCCTCGACCTGGCCAACGACAACAACGGCATGGTCCTGACGCTCGAAGACAACTACGGCGGCGGCATCGGCTCCGCCATCGCAGACGCCGCGGCCGAAGACGGCGGCGGCTTCACCGTCCAACAGCTCTTCGTCAAGAACCTCCCCAAGTCCGGCCGAACTACCGACGACGTCATGGACTACTGCGGCGTCAGCTCCAAGCACATCGTCGAAAAAGCCCTGGCGATGCTCGAACTGTCTGCGACGTGATAGTTAGTCATCCTCAATTGAAATTATGAACGCTCACATCAACCCGGTGTGGGCGTTTTTCTTATGCAAAGGTGCTTCCCGGCCCGCGTAGGGGTGGTTGGGATATGCCTGTCCGGGTGTGCTATGCTTTCGGCGTGTTTGGATTCATTACCGAGACATTCCGAGACCTGATCTCGCGCGGCGGCGTGGTGATGTGGCCGTTGCTTGGGCTGAGCCTGCTGTCGGTGACGTTGCTATTTGAGCGGTGCTGGTTCTTTATCAGGACCAACCACCCCGGGCGTGTATCGCGGGTCCGTGCGATGGCGAGCAGGCTGCGGCAAAACGACACGGCCGGTGCCAAGGCGATCGCACAGGCCGACGGGGGGCTGTACGGCGGAGTAGTTGAACGCCTGTTAGATGAACCCGTCAGTGAAGCGGCGGCGATGGATATCATCGAGTCGCAACGGCCCAGGCTCGAACGCTTCATGCCGACCCTCTCGACGATCATCACGGTGGCCCCGATGCTCGGGATCCTCGGGACGGTGCTGGGGATCATCTCCAGCTTCGAGCTTCTGGGCGACCAGGCGGCCACGGTCGACCCGCGCTCGGTCAGCCAGGGGATCGCCGAGGCTTTGATCACGACCGCCGTCGGGCTTGTGATCGCCATCTTCACGCTGTTCCCCTATAACTCGCTTAGGGCTCAGGTCAACCGGAGCCTTTCGGCGATCGAAACGTTGGCATGGGCGGCGGTGGCGGGGCGGGAGGCACAGGTCCCCGATGTGTCAGAGCCGGCCGGGGACGCACCCGATATAATCAAATAGCGGGTTTATCCCTGATCTATGCTGTTTGGAGGAGAGGGTTTGCCGATAGTTAGAGAATACATGCACACGGCGCACGTGTAGGATGTCGCGCCGAATCAGTGACCGATAAGATCCAAGGATTTGACATGCTTCATCCCAGCCAGGCACATATCCATAGTTTTGAAGTCGTCCCGTCGCTCCCCGAGCCGTTGCGGCCGTTGTTGCGGATCGCCAATAACCTCTGGTGGACCTGGCACCCCGAGGCGGTGGAGTTATTCACCCGCCTGGACCGCGACCTGTGGCGCTCCAGCCACCACAATCCGGTCAAGATGCTGGGCATGGTGTCTCAGGAGACGCTGAACGCCGCGGCGAAGGATGAGGGGTATCTCACCTCACTTTCCCTGGCGGTCGAAAATATCGATCGCCACATGAGCCGAACACCTTGGCTGGAATCGATCGGTAAGGAGTCTGACGGATACACCGTCGCCTACTTCTGCGCCGAGTTCGGCCTGACCGAGTCGCTGCAGATTTATTCAGGCGGCCTGGGCGGTCTTGCAGGCGACCACCTCAAAAGCGCCAGCGAGTTGGGCCTGCCCCTGGTCGCGGTCGGGCTGCTCTACCGCAACGGCTACTTCCAGCAATACCTCAACGCCGACGGTTGGCAGCAGGAATACACACCGGACCTGGACTTCTCGAACCTCCCGGTCAACCCCGTGAAGGACGACGCCGGCGAGCAGATCAAGGTCTCGGTCCGCCTGCCCGGGCGCGACGTGCAGATCGCGCTGTGGAAGGTCGAGGTCGGGCGTATCCCGTTGTATCTGTTGGACACCAACCTCCAGGAGAACGCCGAGGCCGACCGCCACATCACCAGCCAGCTCTACGGCGGCGACATGGAGATGCGGATCAAGCAGGAGATCGTCCTGGGTATCGGCGGTGTCCGCGCCCTCGAAGCGATCGACATCCGCCCGGACGTCTGCCACATGAACGAGGGGCACTCCGCGTTCCTCGCACTGGAGCGCATCAGGCGGATCATTGAGGAACACGAAGTAAGCTTTGACGAGGCACGCCAACTCGCCGCCGCCAGCCATGTCTTCACCACCCACACGCCGGTCCCCGCCGGGATCGACCGCTTCCCACAGGACATGATCCAGCGGTACTTCAAGCACTACCACGCCTCGTTGAACCTGGACATGGAGGGGCTCTTGGCGCTGGGGCGCGAAAACGTCTACGACAAGAACGAGTTCTTCTCGATGGCGGTGCTCGCGATCCGGACCAGCCGATGGGCCAACGGCGTAAGCCGACTGCACGGCGAGGTCAGCCGACAGATGTGGAACAACATCTGGCAAGGCGTCCCCGAAGACGAAGTCCCGATCACCCACGTGACCAACGGCGTCCACGCCCGGAGCTGGCTGTCCGGCGACCTGATCTTCCTGTTCGACCGGTACCTCGGCTCGCGGTGGCAGAACAACCCCGCCGACCACGCTGTCTGGCAGGGTGTTGAGAATGTTCCCGATGAGGAGCTTTGGCGCGTCCACGAACGGCGACGCCGGCACCTGATCAACTGGACACGCGAGAGACTCACCGACCAGCTCCGCGAACGCGGCGCCAGCCCCGATCAGTGCAAGAGCGCCTGCGAAATACTGGACCCTTCGGCGCTGACGATTGGTTTTGCAAGGCGTTTTGCGACTTACAAGCGCGGCACATTGTTCCTGCGTGATCTTGGCCGGATCCAGAAACTCTTAACCGACAGCAGACGCCCGATACAGTTCCTTGTAGCCGGCAAGGCGCACCCGGCCGACGGCGGGGGCAAGGACCTGATCCGTCAGATCGTCCACCTCGCCGCCCAGAACAAGGTCTCGCACCGGATCGTCTTCCTTGAGAACTACGACATCCACGTCGCACGCAACCTGGTGCAGGGCTGCGACGTCTGGCTGAACACCCCACGCCGTGGGATGGAGGCCTCGGGCACCAGCGGCATGAAGGCCGCGCTCAACGGCGGGCTGAACTGCTCGATCCTCGACGGCTGGTGGGACGAGGCCTACGAGACCGACCTGGGCTGGGCCATCGGCCGTGGTGAGGAGTACGCCAACCCCGCCACCGCCGACGAGCTGGAGAGCCAGTCACTGTACGACCTGCTTGAGAAGAACATCATCCCGCTGTTCTACGACCGCGATCACCACGACGTCCCGGTGAAGTGGATCGCGAAAATGAAGGCCTGCATCACCAAGCTCGCGCCGCAGTTCAACACCAACCGGATGGTGCAGCAGTACACCGAGAACCTCTACCTCCCGGCGTTGAACAAAGCCCGTTCGCTTGAGGCGGACGATCTAGGCGGCGCGGTCCGTCAGGCCAGCCAGGTCGCACGGCTCCGCAGCAACTGGCCCACATTGAAGATCGAGCAGGTCCAGGCCGACACCGCAGAACCCCTGGGAGTTCGACAGTCGTTGGACGTCACCGCCACTATTCAACTGGGTGAACTGAAGCCGGATGAGCTGCGTGTGCAGGTCTACAGCGGCCGATTGGATAACGAGTCTCGCCTTGTGGACGCGGACTACGCCGACATGACCCACGGCAAAGACCTCGGGAACGGGCAACATCAGTACACCGGAAAGATCCACACCACCACCAGCGGCCGGCACGGCTTCGCCGTCCGTATCGTCCCAGGCGGCGAGATGTTCGAGGGCATGGTCGTCCCCGGCCTGATCCACTGGGACACCCAACCCGCCCCCGCGTCCAAGCCCAAATCCAAGCCCGAGCACGAAAAGGTCGCGTAGCTACGGTTCGTCTGGTGGCAACTGAATATTCATGAAACCTGGGTTTTAAACCACGCGCCCAAGCTACGTTTGCGGTTTAGCGGGTCAGCCATGCTATCCCTCGGCCAACATGCCCCATCCACCCGATCGCCTACAATATCGACCATGCGTGAGCTTGAGCTGCTATCGCACATCTACCGGTCCAACGCCGCGCTCCCCGTGGGGGTGTCTATCCCGCCCGGCGACGACATGGGGGCCGTCAAAGTCGGGGGTGGGGCTGTATTGGTCACCGTCGATCAGGTTGCCGATGGGGTGCATTTTGATCTGTCGACCGATCCGCTTGAGAAGATCGGACGAAAGGCGATGACACGCAACCTCTCCGACGCCGCCGCGATGGCCGCCAGACCCGTCGCCGCGGTCGCCGCCGCCTGCCTGCCAAAAGACTTCGGCGAAGACCGAGCCAAGACGCTGTTCGATGTGATGCACGCCACCGCTGACAGGTTCAACTGCCCCCTGATCGGCGGGGACATCTCGATGTGGGACCAGCGGTTGATCCTGACCGTCACGGTTTTCGCCGAGCCCGATGGGATCGACCCGGTCCTGCGCAGCGGTGCGAAGGTCGGCGACGCGGTATACGTCACCGGCAAACTCGGCGGCAGCCTCATCACCCTGGAAGACCCGCCGGACTACACGCATCACCTGGATTTCACGCCCCGCATCGACATCGCCCGCAAACTCGCAACTAGCATCGCCACCCGCCCGCACGCCATGATCGACTTAAGCGACGGCCTGGCGCTGGACCTGGCACGGATCTGCGAGCAAAGCGGGGTCTGTGCCGAACTCGATTCGGACAAGGTACCGATCAGCACGGCGGCGGATATCACGGCCAAGCGATCCGGCCAACCCGCCTGGCAACACGCGTTGGGTGACGGCGAGGATTATGAGTTGTGCTTCACCGCTCAACCCGGAATGATCCCCGACCAGATCGACGGTGTCCCAGTCACACCGGTAGGCAGAATCGTCGAGGCAACTACGGGCCCGCGCGTCTCGGTCCGTCTGGCCGATGGCACGTTCGCAGACACCGCCGGGCTCGGCTGGGAGCATGTGGGATGACCGACAACGGCTCAGCCATCCAGCTCAGCGCGCACAGCGTCGAACAGACGATGGCGATCGCCGGAATTGTCGCCAAGGCTGCACGGCCCGGCGACCTGATCGGCCTCGTCGGCGAATTGGGTGCCGGCAAGACGCAGTTTGTCCGCGGACTGGCGGTGGGTTTAGGTATCTCATCAAGGCAAGTCTCCAGCCCGACGTTTGTTTTCCTTCAGGAATACCCCGTGGATGAGGCAGACCCCGATGCGCTTGTGTTGACGCACATCGACGCGTACCGACTGAACGGCCCGGGTGATCTTGCAACGATCGGCTGGGAAGGGGAAGGCCAGGAGCTGCGGCGCGGCGCGGTGTTGGCTGTCGAGTGGGCCGACCGGATTGAACATGCGCTCGGCCTGGACTGGTTGAAGATCACCCTGGAGCACACCGACACCGGCCGGGCCATCACCCTTTCGCCCCGGGGTGTCTGGCGGGATAAAATGCCCTTACTTGGTCGGGATATTGATAACTTGGTCTTGCCAAAAGAGGCGTGAAACAGATGGTCGCACAAGCACGGAACAACCCGGAAAACAGATGCCCGATCTGCCACAAGCCGACGAACCCCGATGCCGCCACGCTTCCATTTTGCAGCGACCGCTGCCAGAAGATCGACCTGGGCAAGTGGCTCGACGGCAAGTACATCATCAGCCGCCCGGTCGAAGAAAGCGATCAGGACGAGGGAGAGTGAGGGGAAGGGACGTCTGATCAGAGATGGCTGAGCGCTGAAGTAGGAGCCGCTCCACGCATACTTACGACGAAGCCGCGGCTTGAACCTCAGACCTCAGCAATCACACTTCAGCCCTCCTGTACCTCTTCCGCCTGTTCCGCCTTCTGTGCCTCGGGGCTGATGCCGTAGATGACGAACCGGTGGCTGACGGGGTCGAACCCGTGTTCCTTGCAGAGTCGGTTGCGCATGTCGGTCAACTCGGCGGCTGAGAACTCGATGATCTGGTTGGTCTCGACACAGACCAGGTGGCCCTTAGGTTCCTTCCCGAACGACAGCCGGTAGTGTGCCTGCCGGGAATCGATCAGGACCTCGGAGATGATCTTCGCTTCCATCAGGTGCTTGAGCGTGCGGTAGATGGTCGCTTTGCTCACGCGTTGATCGGCGGCCCGCATCTCCTGGAGCAGCTCGTCGGCCTCGAAGATCCCGGGCTTGGCCAGCACCGCGTCCAGGATCTTAGCCCGCTCGGTGGTGAACTTCAGCCCCTGGCGTTTGAGGAACCTCCGGAAGATCGCGCACAGCGGCATGATCAACTGGTCGTCGGCGGTGGCGGGTTTGGCCTCGCTCATACCCGGATTGTAGCCGACCCTAACCCCCACGGACAGGGCGGGTGGCCCCCCGGCTATGTCGCTGTTATCTTGCAGGATTGGTACGACTACAAGCCTCGTGGCAGGAGTGACCGGCGTGACAGGAACAGCTATCGGCGTGGGATTGATCGGGTGTGGGACCGTGGGCGGCGGCGTCGCCAAGCTGCTCCGCGAGCAGGCGGATGTGTACGCACAAAGAATCGGCAGACCGATCGTGTTGCGACGGCTGTTAGACAAGGAGAAGGACCGGGTCATCCAGTCCGGCCTCGCGGACGCAGGCATCGTCACCGATGACGTCGATTCATTCTTCGATACCCCGGACATGCAGATCGTGATCGAGTTGGCCGGCGGCACCGGTGCGGCAAGCACCTTCGTCCAGCGCGCCCTCAAGGCCGGCAAGCACGTCGTCACCGCCAACAAGGCTCTCCTTGCTGAGCAGGGGCCCGAACTGTTTGCACTGGCCCGTGAGCACGACGCGAGCATCGCCTTCGAGGCGTCCTGCGGCGGGGGGATCCCCTGCGTCACCGCGTTGCAGTTCGGGCTGATGGCCAACCGCATCGACGCGCTCTACGGCATCCTCAACGGCACCTGCAACTACATCCTCACCGAGATGACCGGCAAGGGGAACACCTACGACAAGGCCCTCGCCGACGCGCAGCAGCTGGGCTACGCTGAGGCCGACCCGACCCTGGACGTCACCGGCGGAGACACCGCCCACAAGATCGCGATCCTGGCGTCACTCGCCTTCGGCGTAAAAATCACCGACGACCAGGTCCCAGCCCGGGGTGTTGACGGGCTTGACCTGAACGACCTGAACTTCGGCGCGGAACTGGGCTACGACATCAAGCTCCTGGCGATCGCCGAGCGTCAACCGGACGGCGACTCGATCGGCGTCGGCGTCGAGCCCTGCTTCATCCACAAGAGCGAGCTGCTGGCCCAGGTCGGCGGCGCGTTCAACGCCCTGTCGGTCTACGGCCACGCCGTGGGCCACACGCTGTACTACGGCGCCGGGGCCGGCCAGATGCCCACCGCCAGCGCGGTCGTCGCCGACGTGATGAACATCGCCGCCGGCTGGTACCCAAAGGCCTTCGCGGCCATGCGCCTGACCCCGGACCTGCACGCCCCGGCCAAACTCGCAGACCCCCAGAGCCTAAAGAGCCGCTACTACCTGCGGATCAACGCCATGGACAAGCCCGGCGTGATCGCCCAGGCGACCGCCGCGCTGGGAGATAAAAGCATCAGCCTCTCGGCCGTGTTGCAGCACGAGACCAACGCCGGCAGCTACGTCCCGGTGGTCATTGTCACGCACGGGGCAAAACAGGGCGATTTGCTTGAAGCCGCCAAGCATATCGAGTCGATGGAGGTGATTGACGGCCCACCCGTGATCATCCGGATCGTGGACCTGCCCGATTAGTTGGCGTCGGCATCATCTGGTGCCGCGGCGGCTGGCCCGGAGGCCGAACAGGCTTGAAGGAGTTGTGGCAGTTGAGCGGCAAACGCGCCCCGAGGCATAACCCGATCGGCCCCGGCCTCACCGGCAGATCCCAGCAGTTCCACCTCGACATGCGGGGCGTAAGCGATCACATGCGGCCCCGCCGCGTGACCCTTGGCTACACGGATCAATACCAGCCCCGCCTCGCCCATCGTCAGGTCCACAATAACCGCGTCGACCACGTCGTAGGCCTTGCCGTCATCGATACGATCAAGCCGCGCCCGCAGCGCCGCCTCGTCACGGGCCGGTCGGCACACCAGGCCCAGCGCCTCGGCTGTCGAATGAATCTTGGTGGCGAAGATCAGGTCGTGGCAGCAGTAAACAATCATCCCGGCATGATAACACCACCGCGGCCTTGCCCCGTTGATGACATCCACACCCGGCAGGCCGGTGCTTTTAATTGGGAGACGAGATGACCCCCTACACCAGCGAATCCGTTCAGGCCGAATTGGGCTTCCGTTACGACCCGTCCGACCTCTATCAGCAGGTCATCGGCCTGGTCCTGAACTCCGCGGAGATCCTCGACCTGCCCAGGCATCTGCGTTTGATCATGGCCCAGCCCAAGAACGAGTTGATCGTCCACTTCCCCGTCCAGATGGACGATGGCAACTATAAGCTTTTCAAGGGCTACCGCGTCCAGCACAACAACATCCTCGGCCCCTACAAGGGTGGTATCCGTTACCACGCGGGCGTGAGCCTCGATCACGTCAAGGCCCTGTCGGTACTGATGACGATGAAGTGTGCGCTGGTGCGTCTGCCATTGGGCGGTGCAAAGGGCGGCGTGCAGGTCGATCCCCGTGCGGTCTCGCCCGACGAACTGATGCGGCTGACCCGCCGGTTCACCAGCGCGATCGGGGACAACATCGGCCCGGACCACGACATCCCCGCGCCCGACGTCGGCACCAATGCTCAGATCATGGCCTGGATGGCGGACACCTACATCAATTTCGTCCCCGGCACACAACGCTGGCTCGGCCAGGCCGTCGTCACCGGTAAGCCCCTGGAGTTCGGCGGGTCCTACGGCCGTGACAAAGCCACCGGACAGGGCCTGGTCTTTGTCCTTGATGAACTGCTCCCCGAGATGGGCTTACGCTTCGACCAGGTCAGCTACAGCCTGATCGGGTACGGCAACGTCGGTTCCTGGACCGCGCGCCTGATGGAGGACCGAGGCGCTAAACTCAAGGCCGTAATGGATCACACCGGCGCGATCTATAGCGATTCTGGGCTGGACACACTCACCCTGGCGCAGCACGTCGTCTTCACCGGCGGGGTCGCGGGGTTCCCGGACTCCGAGCCGATCACCGATCAGCAGTTCTATGAAACGCAGGTCGATCTGTTCATCCCCGCCGCACTCGAGCAGATGATCGATGTCCAGCACGCCAAGGTCCTCAATTGCAAAGTAGTCGTTGAGGGTGCTAACGCGCCCACCACGCCCCAAGGCCAACAGATCCTTGCCGATCGCGGCATCACCGTCCTGCCGGCCGTGCTGTGCAACTGCGGCGGTGTCACCGTCAGCTACATGGAATGGAAGCAGAACCGTCAGGCCGAGACCTGGAACGCCGCGTCCATCGACCGCCGGCTCCGCGAACACATGACCGCCGCCGCCGGCCGGGTCAAGCTCGCTGTTCACCGCTACGGCTGCGACATGCGCACCGCCACCTACTGCGCCGCGCTGGAGTACATCGGCAAGGTCTACCAGATCCGTGGGATCTTCCCGTGACCTTTTAAACCGCTTGCGGCTTAGCGTCATATTGCTCATTCGATCAATCGCGGTACAACCCCTCCTCACGGATATACCGCTCAACCGCCGGACAAACCATCCCCTCGATCGATTCCCCCCTCGCCACCCGTTCTCGCACCTGCGTCGAACTGATATCCATCGCCGGCACATCGACGAGCCTGGGTGACCATTGGGCGCGGGCCTCGTCACTATCCAGCGACGCCAACAACGACTCGCGCGTGTCCGGCGGCCTGACCATCACCCACGGCTCCGCTAATTCAATGATACGTTGTGGTTCGCGCCACTGATCAAATATCCTCACCTGATCCGCACCTATCAGTAGACGCAACCGGGTATCTGACGGCATCCTGTCACGCAGGGCCTGCAACGTATCGACCGTATAACTGGGCTTGCCGTCCGCCGCGCGATCCAGTTCATCCGTCAATACAGCCGTATGCTCAACGCCCCCCAGTGCCAGCCGCAACATCGCTAGTCGGTGTACGGGATCGGTTTGTACCTTGTCGAGTTTGTGCGGTGCTTTCGCCGCGGGAATATAAGCCATCAAATCCGCGCCCACCGCCTCCCTAACCGCCATCGGTAGTGTCACATGCGCTGTGTGCGGCGGATCAAAACTCCCGCCAAAAAGGATGATATGTTTTGCGTCTTCCAATTTCATGAACAATCCTGACAGCAGTCTACTTTGATCCGCACTCAACCCGAGGCTATTGGCTAAATGCCTTAACTGACCACGTTCACCGGCTTGCCCTCCAAGAATGATCGGAGGTTATCCGCCGCGAGTTGCATCAGCCGATGGCGTGCCTCCCGTGCGGCCCAGGCGTTGTGGGGCGTGATGATACAACGCGGGGCTGACAGCAGCGGGTAGTCGGCTGTGGGAGGTTCTATGCTCAGGACATCCAGCGCCGCGCCGGCGATCCGGCTTTGGTTGAGCGTAGAAGCCAGCGCAGGCTCGTCGATCAGCGGGCCACGCGCGGTATTGATTAGCAAAGCGGTTGGTTTCATGGATGCCAGCCTTGCCGCATCGACCAGATGATGCGTTTCATCCGTTAGCGGGCAGTGCAGGCTTAGCACATCGGATTGCTCGAAGACCTGGTCCATCGAGACCCACCGTGTCGGCACCCCGAGGTCGCGCCGGGTCCGGCTGTGGATCAGGACCTCCATCCCCAGGGCGTGCCCGATCCTCGCAACCCGCTGGCCGATGTCCCCGGCCCCGACGATACCCAACGTCTTACCCGCAAGCTCTGTGATGGCCCCGTGTGTGAAACTAAAGTCCGGGCAGTCCGTCCATTCCCCGTCATGCACCGCCCGGTCGTGTTCGGCGACATGGTTGGTCAGTGCAAGCAGCAACGCAAAGACATGCTGAGCCACTGCGCTGCCGCTGTACCCGGGGATATTGGTCACGGTCACCCCGGCGTCACGGGCGGCCGGCAGATCCACGACGTTCACCCCGGTCGCCAGCACCCCGATGTATCTCAGCTCGGGTAGTTCCGCGATCACATCGGCCGGCAGGGGGGTCTTGTTCGTCAGCAGGATCGACGCACCATTGACACGATCCATCACCTCGCCCGGCCCGGTCCGGTCATACACCGTCAACTCCCCAATCGCTTCAAAGGCATCCCATGACGGCTCCCCCGGCTCCCCCGGCTCCCCGTCCGGCGCAGGTTGCCCGGGCACAGCCGGAGTGAGCGTGAATCCATCCAGAATGACGATCCGATGCGGCATAGCGGGCTCCAAAGGAGTCATGGTACCAGCGGATCGGCCGTGCTGGTGTCCGCTGCCGGTCGGGCTTATCATGCCCCCATGCCGATTTTCCTCGATGATGAGCCGGTCCAGCTTGCGGGCGCCAGCCTGGCGGAATTGATCGCCTCGGCGACCCAGCGCCTGGCAGACGATGGCCGGGTCGTGGTCGAGGTGATGATGGATGGCAACGTCCTGACCGCGGACGAGATGAGCCAACGCAAAGACAGCCCGCTGGAAGAAGCGGAGGTCCGGCTGACCTCGGCCGACCCGGGGGCGCTGGCGGTGTCGACCCTGTACCAGGTCCGTGAGCAGCTTCCCCAGGCGACCTCGCTGCACGAACAGGCGGCAGAGTATTTGCAGCAGGACAACCCGCAGGAGGCGTTGAAAACCCTGGCGGATGTGATCGGCGTCTGGATGCAGACCCAGGAGGCGGTGCTGGGTTCCGCCGGTGTCGTTGGGCTGGGGCTGGACCAAGTCAAGGTCGGCGAGGAACCGATGTCCGACTTCACCGATGAATTGATCAAACAGCTGCATGAGCTGAAAGATCTGATCGTCTCCGGCGACATGGTCGCCCTGGCGGACACCTTGGCCTACGAATGGCCCCCGATTGTCGACCGCTGGGATGCGTTGATCGGGGAGTTGATTCAGAAGATTGAATTGATGTAGTAAAGAAAAAGCAGGAAACGCAGTAAAACAGGAATCGCAGAAAATAAGAGGGAGGCGATCACGTCTTCCGACACCCGACCCCCGACACCCGAATCTCCCATGCCCACACCCAACCTCGATCATCCGACGCTGCCGCTGGTCAAGCAGAAATTCGCTGGCCGAAAGCTATTCGCTACCGAGTTCCGTGATCAGACCACGCTGATCATCGACAAGGCCGACCTGCTTGAGGTGATGGCCTTTCTTTGCAGCGATGAACGGTGTCAGTATGACTTTCTCTCAGACGTGACCTGCGTCGATTACCTGAACTACCCCGGCAGCCCCGCCCCCGGAAGCACCGAATCAGACAACGGTGGCCCTAAGGGGCGCTTCGGCGTGGTCTACAACCTGGTGAGCTACCCGCACAACCGTCGGCTGTTCGTGAAGGTCATGCTCGATCCAACACTCGACACCAGCGGGATCGAGGACGACCCGGCCCTGCACATCCCCAGCGTCTGCGGGATCTGGCCCGGGGCCGAGTGGACCGAACGCGAGGTCTACGACATGTTCGGGATCCACTTCGACATGCACCCAGACCACCGCCGGATCCTCCTCTGGGAAGACTACCCCGCCCACCCCTTACGGAAGGACTATCCGGTCAACGGACGAGGCGAGCGTGAGGAATACGTCGTTGTCGACCGCGACAGCGCTTAGGGGGAGGCTTGTGTCTGGGCAGCTTCCCGTAGGGCCCGTGGCATCCCTGGTGACCGGGACGTGGGCAAGATATTATTCGGCCGGAGGTTGACAACCCCCGAATCTGTGGGATACTTAAAGCATGATCGAGCGATCCTTCTTTTTTGGCTATTTCTGGTTTGACCGGACGCACACCGCGTTGGGAACGGAGTAGTCAACTATCAAGAGTTTGACGAATCACGACCCCGACGCGGAAGCGTTGGGGTTTTTTATTGGGTACGAGACACACCGATGAAACGCTATTGGCGATTTTAAACACACACGGGTGGGGGCGTCACCGACACTCGGCGATGCCCCACACCCGTCAGGAACACCAAGGAGACCCGAGATGATCGTAGTCATGAGGCCGGACGCAACGAAGCAGGAAGTGCAGCACGTCGTGAAATTAATACGAGACCTGGAACTGACCGAGCACATCATCGAGGGCTCAGACCTGACCGTGGTCGCGGTGATCGGCGATGACCGCAAGAAGGACGGCTCGGTGCTGGAGCAGGCCCCTGGCGTCGACCGGGTGATGAAGGTGCTCGCCCCATACAAGATGGCTGCCAAGGAGACTCGGGGGGGGGAGAAGACGCAGGTCGACATCGGGGCTGGCTGTGTGTTTGGCGGCAAGCACGTCCCGGTGATCGCCGGGCCCTGCAGCGTCGAAGATGAAGAGAAGATCATGGTCGCCGCCCGCGCGGTGAAGGCCGCCGGGGCCCACGCGCTGCGGGGTGGGGCGTTCAAGCCACGCACCAACCCCTACGCCTTCCAGGGCCACGGGGAGGACGGCCTGAAGATGCTCGCCGCCGCCCGCGCCGAGACCGGCCTGCCTATCGTCACCGAGGTCCTGACGCCAAGCGAAGTCGACATGGTCAGCGAGTACGCTGACTGCCTCCAGATCGGCACACGCAACAGCCAGAATTACAAGCTGCTGGAAGCCTGCGGCAAACAGCCCAAGCCGGTGCTCTACAAACGCGGGATGGCGATGACCCTGGACGAATGGCTCCAAGCCGCCGAGTACATCCTCGCGGCGGGCAACCCCAACGTCATCCTCTGCGAACGGGGTATCCGCACCTTCGAGGACCACACCCGCAACACGTTGAGCCTGTCGGTCGTCCCCGAACTCCAGTTCCGCACGCACCTGCCGATCGTGATCGACCCGTCCCACGGCACCGGCCACGCACGACTTGTCCCCGCCATGGCCAAGGCCGCGATCGCCGCAGGCTGCGACGGCCTGGCGATCGAGATGCACCAAGACCCCGAGCACGCCCTGACCGACGGCGCCCAATCGATCACCCCGGCCGTGCTGACGGAGTTGATGTCAAGCCTCCAGCGTGTCGCCGCCGCGGTCGATAAAGAATGCTCGCCATGTGCCGCCGAGGCCGCGACCCGATAGCATGGGGGCATGAGCAGCGAGATCATCCAACTCGGGGCCGGCGACTTCGACGAGGCCATGCGG
>JAJDCV010000112.1 GCA_029260675.1 Phycisphaeraceae bacterium | reverse complement strand
ACGCCGGCCTTCTGGATGAAGGTCAGTCGTTGGCAATCTGTTGCGTGTCAGAGCCATGATGGGTGATCAACCCCCATGATCCTACCCACCGGGATCTGACGCCAATGGGTATCTACATCAGGCGCATGGCCTGGAGTGACGTAGCGTGTAGTGATTCGATGGCATGAGGCTAGCTAGGGCGTCCGCCTGCTGTATCACGATCCGATTGATTTCTAATCTCTCACCGTATGTTTTGAGGAATGTGATGACCCGCGACAACAACCACGTCCCCCGGCACGCCCGTTACCTCGATCAGGTCATCCCTCCCAATAACCGCACACCCAAGGTGCCGCCTGCATTTGCCCACTGCGATGCCCGCCTCCAGGAACTCGAAGCCCGGCTCTTGCTCAGCGCCTCGGGGCTGGATAAACAACCCATCAGCGATCTAGACGACTGGCTGAACCGCCCGGTCGTTCAGGTCGACCAGACGGATCTTAATGGACATGACGGGCTGCATGGCATTGTGGCTCCCGGTGACGACCACGGGAACAACGCGGCCGACTCGACCTTCGTTCAGACCGATGCCACTCTCTTTGGAGACATCGAGATCGTCGCCGACCAGGACTGGTTCAATTTCCTGGGGCAGGCGGGCATCCAATACACCTTCGCCACGGAATTACTCGGGAACAGCGACACCTCGCTGGTGCTGTATGACACGGACGGCGTTACGGTCCTGGCGTCCGACGACGACGGCGGTCCCGGCCTGGCGTCACTGCTGAACTGGACCGCGCCGAGCCAGGGCACCTACTACATCGCGGTCCGGGGTTTTGATACCGAGACCGGTGACTACAGCATCTCCATGTCGGACACCGCGATCCCGACCGGCGAGATCCGAGGCACCAAGTGGGACGACATAAACGCCGACGGCATCCACGACGCCGGCGAGCCCGGCCTCGAGGGCTGGATCATCTTCATCGACGAAAACAGGAACCGTAGACGCGAACCCAGCGAACGATTCGTCGTGACCGACGCAAACGGCGACTATGCTTTCGAGAACATGCGCCCCGGAACCTATACGATCGCCGAGAAAGCCAAGCCCGGATGGGAGCAGACTTTCCCCGGCCCGAACGGCGCGACCTTTCCGAATACCCCAGCCATCGTAGGCTTGGGCGCGGACGTCGTCTCGGCTTCTACGGGTGGAGCCCTGCCCGAAGAGTTTGTCCTGTTCGATGACAAGTGGGCACAGCCCGGCGGCCTGGGATCAACCGTATTGATCACCTACAGCTTCAGCAACCTGCTGGACGGCGGGCTTCCAGGGGGGCTGTCGGCGGCGGCGATCCAGACCGCGATCGAGGAGGCACTGGACCTGTGGGCGAATTTCGCGCCCTTCAAGTTCGTCCAGATGCCGGACAACGGCCCCGCTCCGGATGAGAACCACACGGCCTACCCCGCGGCGAGTAACCCTGACATCCGTTTCGGTTACACCGACATTAACGACCCGAACGTGCTGGCACACGCTTTCCTCCCCTTCCAACCAGCGACCACCGGGCTGTCTGGCGATGTCCACTTTAGCACCGGCTTCACCTGGTCTATCGGCGACGGGCCCGGAACGTTTGACCTGATCGAGGTCGCCGTCCACGAAATCGGCCACTCCTTGGGACTGCTCCATGAGACGGCAGTCGATGCCATTATGAACCCGGTGTACGGCGCACGTTACAACGGTTTCGGGACCTCGTTCCTCCTGGACGACGACGTCGACGGTATCCAGGCTCTTTATGGCGAGGTCCAATCCCTGCTGGGTGTCTGGTCCGTCACACTCGCAAACCCCGGTGACATTGTCACGGGGATCGACTTCGGCAGCTTCCTGAACGACGACCACGGAAACGATCAGGCGAGCGCTGTGCCCGTGGGCCCGCCCACCTTGATCACCGGGAGCATCGAGAGCTTCGGCGACGTCGACTGGTTCTCATTCGACGCCAAACAGGGGCAGTTCTTCTCCTTCGAGACACTGCTTGACACCGGGATCGAAGACACCGTGATCCGCCTGATCGGCCCTGACGGGACCACCCTGATCGGGTTGGACGATGACAGCGGTATCGCCCTGGCGTCCAAGCTCCCATGGGTCGCGCCCGCTGATGGCACCTACTACCTCGAAGTCAGCGGGTTCAACGCCAACGTCGGCGACTACACACTCCGCCTCGCCGCCGCGCCGCAAGGCGACCTTGATCTCGATGGCTTCGTAGGATTCAATGACCTGGTCATCATCCTCGACCTCTTCAATCAGGCCGTGCCCGTTGGGGTCCTGCTCTCCGGTGACCCCTCCTTCGACGGGTTTGTCGGGATCGCCGATCTGAATATCGTCCTGGGTAACTGGAACGCGGGCGTCCAGCCACCGGCCGTGACACAGCAAGCCTCCGCTGGCGAAGCACTCGCCACCGACACGCCAGCCGACAGCACACCCAATCAGGCAGCGGACCTGGCCCAGACCGAACAGACACAGACGGCCGCAACCGTTCAAAGCAACAGCCGGGTACGTCCGCCAAGACAGGCCCGTAACTCGGATTCCCACCGAGACCGCTCCCGGAACAAGCGGGCTGATCACGACGCCCCCGGTCACCACGCACAGGACGCGGTCGCCGCCTGGTCGCGCAAGCCAAGCCGGACGCCGTTAGAACGCCCCGCCGTCAGCTTCACCTACGCCAGCGATTCCGACGATTCCGAGGGGTTGCTTGGGCTGTGGAGCGCGGCACCTGAGGACTAATCCGATCCACCGCAGACCCGGATCAGTTGCTTAACCGTCCGGTGAGCCATAAGTCTACGGAACGACCGCACGGTACACCCCCCGCAGCCGCAGATTGACCTCAAAAACTAGCGTGACACCGCCTATCAGCCGGCTTGGCCTTCAACGGATCCCGGCGTTACAATACCGGTCCGATCTTAATTGACGATCACGCTGTCCGGGCCCTATCCGTGGGTCCACATCAAGGAGTTCCCCATGAGCCCACGCCACGATCAGGAAATCAAACAGCTCAGCCGTAAGATCCAGAATCAGGGCATGGACACCGGGCCCGTATTCGAAGCCCTTGAGCAACGCGTATTACTCTCGGCAACCCAGGCGGGTGACCTCCTGACGATCACCGGCACCGCCGGTGCGGACGACATCTCCGTCCTGGATGGCGACGCCAAGGGCGACGTCCTGCTGTTCGGTGTAGACGGCGTAACCGACGGCACACTCTTCACAGGCGTGAACAACATCACCATCAATGCGCTGGGTGGCAACGATTCCGTACTCATCGGGCCCAACGTGCTAGACCTGCCCGGGCTCCCGATCGACGTCCTCGTTAACGGCGGGGCCGGCAACGACAACATCACCGGGGGCGAAGGCGACGACACTCTCAACGGCGGCGATGGCGACGACGGCATCGCCGGAAACGACGGCAACGACACCATCAACG
>JAJDCV010000111.1 GCA_029260675.1 Phycisphaeraceae bacterium | reverse complement strand
CCCTGACCTCTGGGCACGTTAGAAACGCATTACTCGCCCTTTCGCCACTGTCCACGGGCCGAAGCCCGCTTCTCGTTCGACTTGCATGTTTTAACCATGCCGCCAGCGTTCAATCTGAGCCAGGATCAAACTCTTCAATTTAGTATCTCTGACGATCCCGCCGAAGCGGGGGTGTCTTCGAATAGACGGTTGGTCCATAAAATCTCGATAAATCGAGACCGGTCCACACAGCCAGGTCTTGCGACCCGACCATGTTTCCATCGGCGGCAAACCGATGGGAGTCGCCCAATCCTCATCAACTTCCCCCGCCTAAGCGGGTTGGCTGTCACAAGGGAAAGGGCATGCCCGCCATGTGAAGACGACGGACATTTGGGTTCTTTTAACCGCATACCCTGGCATGTGAGCACCAGGCCATGCGGCCACATTCTTATTATGGCATTCCCAACTGTTCACTTGTCAAAGATCGATCTTCCGCCGTAACGACGGCCGGCCCTTAGTCTGACGACTTGAGGGCCGCGTATGGTAGACATCTTTTTCAAGGTGTCAAGGCCAGATCATCGCCGCGGGGCGACTCTCGGCAAAGCGTCCATAACCCTGACCCCGTGGCCAGTGTTCCCAACGCAGGGGAGCTATTAGAGCAGGCCCCGACCGGTGTGTCAAGCCGGGGGGCCCTCGGCCACGATCCGACAGATTGGCCTGTTGAAAAACCACCCCAGGCACACGCAAAGCCCTGGCCTGGTTGGATTAAGCCACCGTTTGTCTTCGGGATGATCCGGCTCTGCGACGACAGCAGCCGCGCCCTGCATAACCCGTGCGGCGGGACGATCACCCGGGGGGGGTTACAGCTTCAAGACCTGATCAGGTTATGATCTGTCGCACCCGGGTACGGATCGACATTCACGCCTATTTCGTCAAAGGAATCACATGTCAAGAGATCACTTTTCGGCCTCAAAAGCTGCGCGTCGCCTTGGTCTCTACGCGACGCTGTTGGCCTTGACCTTGTCATGCCTGATGATCTCGGCCTGCTCCGAGGAAGCCAGCCCCACGCAAATCACCCCGGAATCTACCCAGCCGGTCGTTCACACATACACCCTGCGTGGCCGGATCATCTCGCTGCCTGAACCGTCAAACCCCGCCAGCGAGTTGCAGATCCACCACGAAGCCATCGATGAGTTCAAGAGTGCCCAGGGTGAACCGGCCCCGATGAACGCCATGACCATGTCCTTCCCGCCCGCTACCGGTGTGTCACTGGACGGGTTGGTTGTGGGTGACGCCGTCGAGTTTGTTTTCCGTGTTCAGTGGGAACCAACCCACGAGATGGGCACGACCTCGATCAAAAAACTACCGGCCGAGACGAAGCTGGCGTTTGAATAGAACACCTCGTCTTCAGCACGCATCGGCAACAAAGGGCGCTGTGCGCAACGGCACCCCACCCACACGAAGCGCAGCGACTTGTCGCGCGGGCATTCAAAACCCGCGCGAAACCGAGACATTCAGGGCCCCGTATGCGTCGGAACCCGCCTGCCCATCGAACTGTTCGCTGACAAAGGTCTGTGAATAGTTCGCCTCGAAGTTCCAGCCCTCGTAATGGTAAAACGCCGCGACGCCGGCCTGAATCTCACCGACGAGTGTCTCGGCATCCACGCCGGGGCTGTCCTTGAAGCTGTTGCCTTCAAGGAATAGATCGTGCTCCACCGCCCGGCCCGCGATACGGATAAACCCGTACCCCCCGGCACCATCCGTCGGCCCCCCGGTCGCGGCGCCGACGTCAGCCAGCCGCCCGGGCCCAAAATCGTCCGGCAGGTTGTGCCCGAGTCGCCAGGTCGCACCCGCCGATACGTGCCGATACACGCTGCCTGCCGCCAACTCAACCTGCGGGATCAACTGCTGCGACAGTTCCCAATGGCAGACGGTGATCGGCTCCATTTCGACTCGCCACTTGCGTCGTAGATACAGCTGGGCCGTAACCTCGTCAGACAGCTGGTTGTTCCACCCCTTGGCCTCGTCCAGGTCCAACCAGTCGTGGATATCGTTCTGGATATGGTCCGCCTGCGACGACGGCCCGACAATGCCGATGTCTAACTGCGCATGGTCGAACGTGTCGTTGTTGGCACGCTGCACGTAGACCCCACCAAAAAGATAGCCCGCATACGGCCGGTCTTTCCTTAACAGCCGGCTTGCCGATGTCGCGTCCGGTGTGAAGATCAGGTGGCCGACGATATAACCCGCCGCGGTCTGATCGAACGTTTCGCCGAGCGTCGCGGCCTCGGCAAAACCCTGGACCCACTCCGGGCGATGCGCGAACGTGATCGCGTTGCCGTTGGTGTAGTGGCGGTCCTGCCCGTTGTTCCGCTTGAGGATCGCGCCGTCGTTCTCCCAGTACATCGTCACGGTAAACGGGCTGTACCGGTCGACGGATTCTGTGAAGGTTTGCAGTGTCGGCCAGCCGGAGGAGGGGGCCGACCCGTCCTGTGCCGCGCACACACCTGACGAAACGCACATCAGCACCACGGCCAAGACCGTCCTGTATGTCATCTACACACCCACTTCTGGTTGACAAGGTTGTGATACGGTTTCTGCTAATTTCTCGGTGGCAGCTTTACCCTCAGCCGCCGACTTTGACGGGGATTGGCCCGTGGTGGGCACAGGTTTTCATCGTGGTCAGTGCGATTGGCCCGGGCCGGCTTACGGCTTCGTGGTTACATCGGACGACCGGCCCACGCCTCATGCTGAAATTCAGGTAGAAACGTCAGCTTGTTCCATAGCGTACCCGTTGTCACGGCCCGACGCTGAGAGCCGGTTCACATACGCGATCAATCGCGGGAAAAACTCATGGAAGTCGCTCTCTAATCCGTCGCCGTGCTCCAGCAGATCTCCCACCGCATGAGAATCCAACGACCCAGGCACGAGATCCGACAGCAGATTCCCGATTATCGACACTGGTGTCGGGGCAGATAAGTAAGGTGGGTCAGGAAGTTCACGCCCCGGGTGTGGGCTACGCGCTGGGTGATTGCAAACTGATCGTGAAAAGGCGCACGTCGGCGCGGCTCGATCCGCCCCCGGCGGGAGGGTATTGGCCGCGCCGACGAGGCCGAACAAGGAGTGTGGGATGTCGCCGAAGCGTAAACTTTACCGGTACCTGCCATGCCAACCATGAAGCGAGGGTGGGGGTCGGTGTGATGAAACACCTTTCGGTAACGAGTTATTTAACCCAGGGGCTGCCGTTGTCTCGGTTCGCCGGGCCGCCTTGTAGGCGGTATCCGGGCGCAGCTGCTCAAGCGGCGACGGGTTCATAAGCCGGGCTGGCCGGGTGCCTGGACGGGTCGTCGAGGCTGGCCATGTGGTAGAGCTGGAGGGTGTCGTCGTCCAGCCGGTCGGCCCGCTCGTCGAACCAGGTCATCAGGTCGGCGAACCGAATGGCTTCACGGAACCCCGGCAGGCGGGCCAGCAGCAGCAGCACAAACGCGCTGGTCAGGGCCCGGTCTTCGAGCGTGCGATCGTCCCCGTGGCAGAACAGGCCGTCCTCCATCTGCATCGTGGCAAGTGACGCCAGGGCCCGGTCCAATGCGTCGGCCAGTCGTGAAATCCTCGGATCACCCTGCTCAAGGCCGCCTGAAAGCCCCCGACCCGCAGCGAATCCCTGGTTCCCGGGGCTCTCGCGGAGTACCGCAGCCAGTCCCGCCGCAGCCGTGGCCGTCGCCAGGGGATCTCGGTCGCAGGTGCCCTGGAACGCTCCGTCAGGCGATTGTGCCGCCATCAGGGCGTCGGCCATGTCATGGCTAAGGGGTGTCGGGCCATAGGTCAGTTCGACCAGCCTTCGCAGCCCCAGCCCCGCCGCGGCGACGGGTTGGGTCAGCCGGGCCTGGAGTGCCAGGGGCATGGCTGTGCCGTTCTCCGCCAGGCAGGCGATCATCCGGCCGTGGTCCTGCGTGTCGAAGAGTTTTTGGATGTGGTTGTCGCTAAGCATGGGAGCCTCCGTTTAAGGAATACGGCATTTGTTAGGACCGAATATATCCCAAACATCGCCTCCTGTCAAGAGATTTGTCCAGTAAATGTTCGGGTTTTCGTTCGGGCCGAGCTCAAGGCCTCTGTATCCGGTGACCAGACGAAGGTTTGAAGCGAAGCCCTCTACCCGACACCACATCTGGTAGGGATGTGTCAGGGCATCGCGACAAGTGGTAGTACAGGCGAATCGCCTGCTTTGAGCGGACCCGAATTGATGGATGCACGCGGGGGTGACAGGTGTCGGATCAGGGCAAAAAAAACCTCCGCCACAGGGCTCCGATCCTGGGCGGAGGCGCGCCACGGCTAAACGAGAATTTGACGTCAGGCCGTCTGTTTTTTGCTTCCGTTGCTTATCGTATCGGTTTGAATCGGGCTATGTCAACGAAGGTTGATACGAATTTTGATATTCCGTAACTAATGACACCGCAAATACATACGCCAATTGACCCGCGGGCTCTATCCATGGGGTCGGGCCGTAACTCGCCTAGCGGGGCGAGTTTGTGTGCGGCGTGTCGAGAGAGAAGTCCGTGAAGAAAAAGTTGATTTTTTGGAGACTTCCCAGTTGTCCACAGGCCTTGGGTCGCGACCCTCAGAAGGCCTAAATTGGAAGGTGAGGCAAGGCCGATCGGGGGGTCGCTGCTACAATCGTGATTCTCTATCAGTGGTAAGGATCTATGACCAAATCAGACACCCCGGGTAAACGATTCAGAACAGCGGTTCAGGCCGAGCAACCGCTACGGGTGGTGGGTGTGATCAACGCCTATTGTGCCCTCCTGGCCGAGCGCGCCGGCTTCCAGGGGCTGTATCTGTCCGGCGCGGGGGTCGCCAACGCGTCGCACGGCCTGCCGGACCTGGGGATGACTGGTTTGGGCGACGTTTTAGAAGACGCCAGGCGGGTCACCGCGGCGACCGACCTGCCTTTACTGGTTGATATCGACACCGGTTTCGGGGGGGCGTTCAATATCGCCCGGACGGTCCGCGAACTAGGCCGGGCAGGGATCGCCGCGGTTCATATCGAAGACCAGCTCGGCACCAAGCGCTGCGGGCACCGCCCCGGCAAGCGGCTGGTTAGCGACGGTGAGATGGCAGACCGGGTCAAGGCTGCGCTGGACGCACGATCAGACGATCAATTCGTCGTGATGGCACGGACGGACGCCTACTCGGTCGAGGGGTTGGACCGCGCGATCGAGCGTGCCCTGTGCTACGTCGACGCCGGCGCCGACATGATCTTCGCCGAGGCCATGACCACGCTGGATGAGTACAAGCAATTCACCAAGGCTGTCTCGGTCCCCGTCCTGGCGAACATCACCGAGTTCGGCAAGACCCCGATGTTTACGACCGACGAGCTGCGCGGCGCCGGTGTCGCCATAGCGCTATACCCGCTGTCCGCCTTCCGGGCGATGAACGCCGCGGCGGTGCGCGTCTACGAGACGCTCCGGAAACACGGCACACAGAAGAGCCTGCTGGACCAGATGCAGACACGCGACGAGCTGTACGACGTCCTGGGCTATCACCGTTACGAAGACAAACTGGACGAGCTATTCGGTAAGGAGCAAGAAGAAGATGAGCGATAAGACGAATGCGGTTGCGAAAGCGGGGGGGTTGGCCGGGGTGGTCGTGGGGAACACCAGTGTCTGTACCGTCGGGAAGGGCGGCCACGGCCTGCACTACCGCGGTTACGCTGTCGAAGAGCTCGCCGAGCACGCCTGCTTCGAAGAAGTCGCGTACCTGCTGCTTAATGGCGAACTACCCAACACCGATCAGTTAACGGATTACCGTGCCAGGATCAAGGCCCGGCGCGAGGTCCCCGGCGCACTGAAAGACATCCTCGAACAGCTCCCGGCCGACTCGCACCCCATGGATGTCATGCGCACCGCCTGCTCGGCCCTGGGTTGCATCGAGCCCGAGACCGCGCAGAACAACCAGGAAAAAATCACCGACCGCCTGCTGGGGATCTTCCCCTCCGTCCTGCTGTACTGGCACCATTTTCACACCTCCGGTGAACGTATCGACACGAACACCCCCGAGGACTCGATCGCCGGGCACTTCCTGCACCTGCTGCACGGCAAGCCGGCCAGTGAGCTTCAGGAGCGCGCCTGCGACGCCTCATTAACCCTCTACGCCGAGCACGGGTTCAACGCCTCGACCTTCGCCTCACGTGTCGCCGTCGCCACACTCGCCGACTTCTACTCCGGGATCACCGCCGCCATCGGCACGCTCTCCGGCCCATTACACGGCGGTGCCAACGAACAGGCCATGGAGCTGATCCAACGCTTCAACGACCCCGACGACGCCGAGGCCGGCATCCTCAAAGCCCTCGACGCGAAAGAAAAGATCATGGGCTTTGGCCACCGGGTCTACAAGGTCTGTGACCCACGCTCCGACGTCATTAAATCCTGGTCGAAAAAACTGGCCGACAGCCTCGGCGACGACAGGCTCTACCGCATCTCTGAACGGATCGAAGCCGTGATGATGCGTGAGAAGAAGCTGTTCCCCAACCTCGACTTCTTCAGCGCCAGCGCCTACCACCAGATGGGCATCCCCACCGGGATGTTCACCCCGATCTTCGTCTTCTCACGCACCGCCGGCTGGGCCGCACACATCGTCGAGCAACGTGCCGACAACAAACTCATCCGCCCCAGCGCCCAATACATCGGCCCCGAGCCCCGCGCGCTTACTCCGATCGGCCAACGCTAACTCAAAGCCGCTTGCGGCTTAGCGCTCTTAAATAAACTCAGTAATGATTCAATAAACAGAAACCACAGAGAAGAAAAGAATTTGACAGGATGACAGGATGAACAAGATATTGCCATTGCCATCGGATCACTAAACATCATCCTGTAAATCCTGTAAATCCTGTCATCCTGTCCACACTCTTAGTCTGGATTGTCTCTTTATTCTCTTCTGTTTTCTCTGTGTCTCTGTGGTTAATACTTAGGTCCCCTATGACAGCACCCCGCCAGCCCGACCAGCTTCTTGCCGACATCGCCGATTATGTCGTCGATTACCAGATCGACAGCGACGAGGCATACCGCACCGCGCGGTACTGCCTGATGGACAGCCTCGGCTGCGCGCTGCTTGCTTTGAACTACCCGGCCTGCACGAAGCTTCTAGGTCCGATCGTCCCGGGTGCCACGGAATCCAACGGTGCCCGCGTCCCGGGCACCGACTACCAGCTCGACCCCGTACATGCAGCATTCAACCTCGGGGCCATGATCCGCTGGCTGGATTACAACGACACCTGGCTCGCCGCCGAGTGGGGGCACCCGTCAGACAACCTCGGCGGCATCATCACACTCGCCGACTACCTCACACGTCAACACGCGGCCCACAGCACCGGCAAGCCATTCACAATCCGCGACGTCCTCACCGCCGCGATCAAGGCCCACGAGATCCAGGGCATCATCGCACTGGATAACGCCTTCAACCGCGTCGGGCTCGACCACGTCATCCTCGTCCGCATCGCAAGCACCGCTATCGCCACCCACATGCTCGGCGGCACGCGCGCCGAGGTCATCAACGCCGTATCCAACGCCTTCCTTGATGGCGGCGCACTGCGCACCTACCGACACGCACCCAACACCGGCTCGCGCAAGAGCTGGGCCGCCGGCGACGCCACCAGCCGTGCCGTACGCCACGCCTTCATGGCACTCGCAGGCGAGATGGGCTACGCCACCGCGCTGACCGCAAAGGGTTGGGGCTTCCACGACGTCGTGATGAAAGGCAACCCGATCACACTCGCCCAGCCGTTCGGCAGCTACGTCATGGAGCACGTGCTTTTTAAGATCTCGTTCCCCGCCGAGTTCCACGCCCAGACCGCCGCCGAGGCCGCCGTCACCCTGCACCCGCAGGTCAAAGATCGTCTGGACGACATCGAGCGCATCCAGATCCACACGCAGGAGTCGGCCGTCCGCATCATCGACAAGCAGGGCCCCTTAAATAACCCCGCCGACCGCGACCACTGCATCCAGTACATGGCCGCCGTCCCCCTGATCCATGGCCGCCTGACCGCCGACGACTACGAGGATTCCGCCG
>JAJDCV010000110.1 GCA_029260675.1 Phycisphaeraceae bacterium | reverse complement strand
TCCGTCATCTGGCCGGGGCGGTCCGCTACCAAGTCCCGTCACCGGCTACACCTTTTGAGTGCAGCGTTCCGTGGGGGCAGCCCTCGAGTCCTGGTCCTTTTAATCTTTGGATACTCAGGGTAGCTGTCGATCGCCGTCGTGAGGTTGTCGGCAGGTGCGACTCAAACAAAGTCGCGCCTCCACCCTTGGGCGAAACGTCGGGTTTGTGCGCACAGCGGTAGTACTTTCGGGGGTTCGGATCACCGTAACATGCTGTTTGTGTCTGCGTCTACGGTTTTGTGGGTTGGTCAATTTTTCTTTGACGAAATGCGTCATGCTGTGCGCGCCATCCGTGCGCGACCAGGGACTCCCCTCGACGGATCGGGGGTTGGTGGGTATCTTCGTGGGCTGTGGGCGGCAGTGGTTGTGGGGCTGTGTGACTGCAAACGATCGGGAGGTCGGCATGAAAGATCAACGGGACGGGCCTGGCACATCATCGGGTGTATCCGGAGGGGCCTCTGGTGGCGTGTCCAGGCGTGGGTTTATCAAAGGGGTTGGGGGCGCGGTCGGTGTGGCGGCGCTTGGGCCGGCGGTGGCGAAGGCGGAGACGCCTGAGCCGACCGGGCCGGTGAAGCGCAACGAGGTGACGACGTACCCGGCGGGGGGCGTGGACGTCACGCTGAACATCAATGGCGAAGATCAATCGCTGAACGTCGTGCCGTCGGCGACGCTGCTGGAGGTGTTGCGCGAGCGGCTGGGGCTGACCGGCTGCAAGGAGGTGTGCGACCGTGGGGCGTGCGGGGCGTGCACGGTGCTGCTGGACGGGCGGAGCGTGAACAGCTGCCTGACGCTGGCGGCGGACGCGGTCGGTAAGAAGATCACGACGGTCGAGGGGCTGGGCAATGATCAACAACTGGACCCGGTGCAACGGGCGTTTGTCGAGCACGACGCCTGCCAGTGCGGGTACTGCATCCCGGGCTTCGTGGTGCGGTCGCGGGCGCTGCTTGATGAGTTCCCGGGCGCAGATGCGGCGCAGGTGCGTGAGGGGTTAAGCGGAAACATCTGCCGGTGCGCGGCATACGTGCGTATCCTCCGGGCGGTGGAGTCGGCGGCGAAGGGAGGTGGCGCGTGACTTACCGTGAAGACAACCGCGTGGCGTACGAAAACGATGCGCTTCGGCTGGACATCGTCGAGAAGGTGACGGGCAAGGCGAAGTTCACGACCGACTATTACCCCAAGGGGATGCTCTGGGCGGGGTACGTCCGGTGTCCCTACGGAAAAGCGTTGTTAACGTCATACGACAAGGAGGCGGCGCTGGCGGTGGCGGGTGTGCTGGACGTTGAGATAAGCAAGACCGAGGGCGTGTACGCCGGCGACCGGCTGGGGCATCTTTGCGCCGAGTCGCGGGTTGCGTATGACGAGGGGATGGCGGCGTTAAAGCTGAGGTTCAAGGTGCAGACACCGAAGACCGACCCGGATGCGGCGAAGACGCCGTTGGATGATGTAGAAGCGCCGGAGAATGCGGGGAAAGTCGCGGAGGTGTTGGGCGACAGCGACGCGGTGGTCGAAGCGACGTACCGGACGCAGGTGCAGACGCATTGCTGTATGGAGCCGCACATCGGGCTGGTGGACTTTAAGGGCGACCACGCGATCGCTTGGGGGTCCACGCAGGGGACGTTCTCGTTCCGGGATGAACTGACCGGGGTGTTGGGGTTGAAAAAGCACGAGGTCGAGTTCCATTGCGAGTACGTTGGCGGCGGGTTCGGGAGCAAGTTTGGCGCAGGCGCGGAGGGCCAACTCGCGGCGAAGATGTCCAAGCGGTTTGGTCGGCCGTGCCGGGTCGGGCTGTCGCGCAAGGAGGAGCAGCTGGACTCGGGCAACCGGCCGGGGAGTGTGCAGTACATGAAGGTCGGCGCGACGAAGGACGGCAAGCTGGCCGGGGGACGCATCCACGTTGCCGGGGTGGTCGGGCCGGCGGGTGGTGGAGGGGGCGCACGCAACCCGTCGCGTTATAACTTTGGCGAGGTGGCGCGCAGCAGCGAGGAGGTGCATCTGAACGCCGGGTTCCCCCGGGCGATGCGTGCCCCGGGTCACCCGCAGGGGATGTTTGCGGTCGAGATGATGATGGATGAACTGGCGGCGAAACTTGAAATGGACCCGCTTGCGTTTCGGTTGAAGAACGACCCGCACGAGACACGGCGCGCGATGCTTAAGGCCGGCGCCGAGTTGATCGGCTGGGGCCGGCGCACAGCGGACGGCTCAGGTGAAGGGCCGATCAAGCGTGGGCTGGGGGTGGCGGTGGGCGACTGGTACAACACAGCCGGGGGCGCGACGGTCACGGTCGAGGTCTACCCCGACGGCACGGTCGTGGCGCTATCGGGGAGCCAGGACATCGGCACGGGGTTCCGCACGATGCTGTGCGACTGCGTGGCGCATCAATTGGGCGTGCCGCGCGAACGGGTTAAGGTGCGCGTCGGCAGTAGCGAGCTGCCGCCGGGGCCTGCCAGCGGCGGTTCGGTGACCAGCCGGTTCGTTGCGCCCAAGGCGCTGGGCGCCGCCGAGCAGGCGAAACAAGGTGTGTTGAAGCTCGTCGCGCAGGAGTGGCAGAGCGAGATCGCGGACCTGTCGATCAAGGACGGCGTGATCCGCGGGGGCGCACGGGAGATGGACTGGGCTGAGGCCTGTCGATTGATCCGTGACGACCGGTTGACGTTCAGCGTGTCGGAGGACGGGGCGTACCGAAGCAAGCCGACCGACAGCGACGCGGTGCAGTTTGTCGAGGTGGAGGTAGATACCGAGACGGGGATCGTGCGTGTGGTGAAGATCGTTGCGTTACAGGACGTGGGGCAGGCGGTGAACCGTCACACGGCAGAGAACCAGGTCACCGGCGCGGTGATCCAGGGGCTGAGTTTTGCGTTGTTCGAGGATCGGATCCTGGACCCGACGCTGGGCGCGATGGTGAACCCGGACATGGAGTTTTACAAGATCGCAGGGCCGGCGGACGTGCCGGAGATTGTGCCGGTGTTGTGGCGTTCGCGTGATGACGTGTCGGTGAACAGCCTGGGCGAGCCGCCGGTGATCCCGACGCCGGGCGCGATCGGTTGTGCGGTCGCCAACGCGATCGGTGCGCGTGTGCGGACGATGCCGATCACGCCGGCGCGAGTGCTTGCTGCACTGACCGGTGCGGAAGGAGGCGGGGCATGAAGCCGTTTACTTATGAAGTTGCGGATGATCTGGATAGCGCGCTGGCGGTGCTGAACAACCCGCCGCGGACGCTCAAGGCCGGGGGGATCGACCTGCTGGACCGGATGAAGGAGCGTTTGGAGCTGCCGGAAACCGTGCTGTCGATCGGCGGGGTCGAGGCGCTGCGTTACATCAGAGAGGACGGCGGCGCGATCCGGATCGGTTGCCTGACGACGCTGGCGGACATCGGCCGAAGCGATCTGCTCAAGGCTCGCTTCGGTGCGTTGCACGAGTCCGCCGGGCGTGCGGCGACGCCACAGATCCGCGAACAGGCGACGCTCGGCGGGAACCTTTGTCAACGCCCACGCTGCTGGTACTACCGGAGCATCGATTTTAATTGCCTGAAGAAAGGCGGTGGGACGTGCTACGCGGTCGAGGGTGAAAACCGGCACCACGCCGTGATCGCCGGTGGGCCTTGCCATATCGTCCACCCGTCCAGCTGCGCCCCGGCACTGGTCGCGGTCGACGCCGAGTTTGTGATCAGAAGTTCCGATGGCGAGAGCACGATCAAGGCGGCGGACTTCTTTAAGCTGCCACACGAGTCGATGTATGCCGAGAATGTCCTTGAGCCCGGCGAGGTGCTGGCCGAAGTGGTGATCCCCTCGTTGCCGAGCCGAAGCGCAACGGTCGAGCTGCGTGAGAAGCAGTCGTTCGACTGGCCGATGGCGACGGCGACGGCGGCACGTGTCGGTGGTGAGTGGCGTGTGTGTCTGGGCGCGGTCGCGCCGATCCCCTGGTTGAGCCGGCCGGCGATGGACGTGCTGGGCTCAACCGAGATCACCCCCGAACTCGCGGCGCAGGCTGGGGAAGCCGCCGCGGGCGAGGCGGAGCCGATGTCACAGAACAGTTACAAGGTTCAACTCATCAAGGTCGCGGTGAAGCGGGCGCTGCTCGCCGCCGGCGGCGAGTCGGAGGTTTAATCATGAAGATCATTCCTGGTGGTGTGGATATCGGCGATCATTTGAATCCTTCCAGCGGCAAGCCTCAAACCTGCTGCGGCCAACTCCGCTGTAAGACCGTGTACTA
>JAJDCV010000109.1 GCA_029260675.1 Phycisphaeraceae bacterium | reverse complement strand
CCAAGCCCGATCCGGCGACGTACCGGTTGGCATACGAGCAACTTGCCGACCAGCACCCCGCGCAGGCATTGTCGCCGGGCGATTGTCTTGCGATCGAAGACACCGCGGCGGGGATCGAATCGGCCCGCGGGGCGGGTCTGATGACGCTTGGGATCGCGACTACCGGGCCGGCTTCCTTACTAAGCCGTGCGCACCGTGTCGAGCCGGGGCTCGAGGGGGTGACTCTGGCGAGGCTACGAGAATGGTTTGACGGTGCGTGTTGATTATCCCAACAACCGGCGTACTCGCACGGCACGCGATCGTTGATATCTTGTATAGCGGTAGAGAACCTCTGAATACCCGGATTGTTGAGATACATAACGATGAACGGCGAAGCGCCTTTGATGTTGAGTGTGAGCGGGATGCGAGGACTTGTCGGCGAGTCACTAACCCCGCCGGTCGTGGCGCGTTACGCGGCGGCGTTCGGGAGCTGGCTTGTTGAATCGACCGGGGTCAAGACGCCGCACGTGGTGCTTGGGCGTGATTCACGTCCGTCCGGCCAGATGTTTGAGATGGCTGCGGCTTCGGGATTGACCGCGGTCGGATGCCGGGTCACCCGCCTGGGTGTGTTGAGCACGCCCGGCGTCGCGATCATGGCCGGGCACCATAGCGCCCAGGGCGGCATGGTTGTCACCGCAAGCCATAACCCGATTATCTGGAACGGGATCAAGGCGCTCCGACACGACGGCGTCGCGCCCCCTGCCGACCAGGCCATGCAGATCATCGAGCGGTTCAAGAACGACGATCTTGCCTACGCGGGTGTCGAGTCGCTGCAACCCTCCGATGAAGACCTTACGGGTACGCAGGTCCACCTGGATCGGATCCTTCCTCACATTGACGTGGACGCGGTCCGTGCCGCCAAACTCAAGGCCGTGGTCGACAGCGTCAACGGGGCCGGGGGTGACGAGGCGCGGGCACTACTTGAGAGCCTGGGCGTTGAGTTGATCCATATGTACCCCGAGCCGACCGGCCTGTTCCCTCACACCCCAGAGCCCACACGCGAAAACCTGACCGAACTCTGTGAGCAGGTCACAAAACACCAGGCGGCAATCGGGTTTGCGCAGGACCCCGACGCCGACCGTTTAGCCGTGGTCGATGAAAACGGTAGCTACATCGGCGAAGAATACACGCTGGCGCTGTCGGCGATGCACCTGCTTGGACAAGGCGACAAGGTCGTAGCCAACCTGTCCACCAGCCGGATGGTCGATGACATCGCGGCCGCCGTCGACGCAACGGTTGTCAGGACCGCGGTCGGCGAAGCCAACGTCGCCGCCGGTATGGAACAATGCCGCGCAGCCCTCGGCGGCGAGGGCAACGGCGGGATAATCTGGCCGAAGGTCTGCGGTGTCCGCGACAGCCTGGTCGGGATGGCGTTGCTGTTGGAGATGCTCGCCAAGCGAGGAAAGTCCCTAAGCGAGTTGGTCGCTATGACCCCGGCCTATGCCATCGTCAAAGACAAAGCCGACGTCAGCCAGGAGCTGCTCGATCAGATCGGACCCAAGCTAAAAGAGAAGTTTAGTCAACAGAAGGTTGATTCTCAGGACGGCGTCCGGGTTGATTGGCCCGACCGCTGGGTCCACGTCCGCCCAAGCAACACCGAGCCGATCATCCGTATCATCGCCGAGGCCGCCGAGGAAGACCAGGCCCATTCGCTTGTCAGTGAAGTGCGCGACGTGCTTGGCCTGGCGTGAGGCGTGTGTGCCTTACAATTACAAACACGACCTATCCACAGCCCACTACCAGTCGGACCTGACTTCCGCCTCGGCTTCGAGCCTTGGTCGATCCACCGGGGTGAACGCTACCTTCAACAGTGTCGTCTGCTTGGCGATCCTGAGATCGTCCACACCCAGCCGGAAAAGGTACCCCCGTGTGATCGGGTCGTAGTGCTCGCGCTGCTGATCGAGCGATACTAAGCGAGTGTTCCACGTGTATAGCAACCGCCGCGGCGTGTTGCCGAGCGCTTCATCCACGCTGTAAAGCTCGATCTGGAATGCCCCGACATACTTCACGGGGTCGCCCATCTCATCATACAACTCGAACCGTGCTTCGAGTATGGCCCGGCCGGACTCCTTGATGAAACGGGTCGATGGGTAGACGCGCACTGACGTCGGGACAGGCATCCAGTACGGTCCGGGATCGGTCCCGTCGTTGACCGATGGGGGCAAGCCGGCCCTGGAAGGTTCGCAGCCCTGGGCGATGATCAGAAACAGGATCGCCAACAGCGCCACCCACGTTTTGCCACCGTGCTTTTCTGTATCAGCCTTTTTCATCAGCACAGAAGATAGGTCGGCGGGGCGAGACGATCAAGGCTTGGCCTCCCGGACAGTGTCCGCTGTCGATCGGCGTGCATCGATCGCCGCTTCGGACGCCACATAGCCTAACGAACTTGCCAGGACCACAAATAGGGACGTGATGGATGTAGCGGCCTCGGTGATCGCGGTCTCCTGGCCCGGCCATAGCAGGACAATCAAGGCGGTCAACTGAGCGGACACCGCCATGATGAACTTCCGGCTGGTCCACCGTGGCCTGGCATTTGGTTTTGGGGTCATCATCTATGCTCCTTCGAAACAGGTCTGTTTAAATCGACGATTCGTGGCTGCCGTTAAATCGGCAGGGCATCCCGGATGAACTGGTCGGCGCGGTCGAGGATGCGTATGGCAAAGGCGAGCTTGGCCTCATCAAGGTCGGCCTCGTGCATCGCACGGATAAACTCGGGGTCTTCCCGCAACAACTCGACGGCCGACTCAACAAGCCGAGTACGATCAATGGCCCGGGCCAGGTGCGGGTGCTGCTCCGCCCAGTCCGACCACCTGTAATCAATCTTCTCGCGTATGAGGCTGCGCAGGTCGTGAGTCGTCATCGCGATGATTCCTCTCTGGGATAGTCCGCCGCCGAAAGCAGCCGTCGGAGGTCTTCGTTGACGACACCGTGGAGCAGTGTGTCCTGTTGCTCGATCAGGGCGATCGCCCGCCGTGTCGCGGAGGCGGCGGATCTGAGGTTGTCTGCCCGGTCAAGACGTTCTTGAGCCACAGCCCGTTGATGCCTGACGATTGTTTCCCGGGCCGTGACATAGACGGATGTAGCTTCACGGATCCAGTCGGGCGTGAGGGTTTGAACCTGCTCAAGATCTTGGCTAAAGGCGTCTTCGAGCGTGAGAAGAGACTGCTGTGCGAAAGCATTGTCACGTTCGGCGTCAGAGGTAAGCCTGGCCGACTCATCCAGCAGTGCGCGTTCGGTCACACGCAGAAGTGGGACGACAGACGGGGGCGACGTGCAGCCGCCTGCGAGTAACAACGCCATCAAAACCGCCCCGGGCACACATACCGATCTATGCCGCTCTACGATCAATCTCATGATTCATCTTCTCCAGAAGTTCTTTGAGTTGCAGTTGTGTCTGATCGAACCGGACCATTGCGCGCGTGTTCTGACGCACGAGTTTGACCAACACGTTTAATTCGCGGTGCTGGCTCATCAACCGGAGATGAGCCTCATTAAGTTGAAGTTCACGCCTACGGGACATCAGCCGCTCCCACACCCACAGCAGGCCCATCAGCCCGGCGACACCGAACTGGGTCAGGGGTTGCAACATATCCACCGGCATAAGGGCTCCAGTAATTTAGAAGGTCAGGTCGATCCGGGTGGTGCCGCCGTGACGCCGGCTTGTGTCGAACTTTGTTTCATATGAAAGGACCGCGGCGCCATGTCTGGTCAGTGCCTGCGCCAGTCCATCGATAGCGTCACCCGGACCTCGGACATCCCGCAGACGGTCGCCGGGTCTGAGCAAGGGCAAAATCCCCGCTAGGT
>JAJDCV010000108.1 GCA_029260675.1 Phycisphaeraceae bacterium | reverse complement strand
CACACGAGATACAAGGATACGGGGTCGTGGGGCATCTTGGTCTGGTGGTCATGTCCAGCCTCATGCTGATGGTGTCCGCTGTCGAGGCGGTCACGCTTGACGGTTGGGATATCCCCACCGACTTCACGGGAGATCTGGTAGCCACGCAGGGGCTTGCGACGAATCTGGGCGCCATCGTTGACGGCAATGTCGTGGGCCGTTCCGAACTCGATCAGTTGTTCGTAGATCCAGACGTCACGGACGGGTTCCTAAAGATCGGTATCACCGGGCAGATCGACGCAACCCCGGGGTTGGTCGCCGACGGTTTTACGATCTTCCTTGATACCGGAGCAGGCGGCGAAAACACACTGGACGCCAATGGAGGCGTCGAGCCCTTCGGCAGTCGCTTTGTCACCGGGCTTGAGGGGACCACTTTCGATACCGGGTTTGCCCCGGACTTCGGCCTGGTCATCAATGCGGGGGGACTGGGTGTCACCAACTATTGGGTGGATATGGTCGATCTTGACGCCGATACCACCCGCTTCATCGGACGCGGTGGCTTCGGAACCGGATCGGGCCAATTGTCCGGTGGCGATCCCGGGGACTGGCTTGTAGCGTTCGACAACAGCAATACGGCCGGCGTGGAGTACGGCAACAACGGACTACCCGATCCCAACGCCGCAACCGCATCCACCGGGATCGAACTACACATACCGATCAGCGACATCGGGCTCTTGCCCGGAAAGCCGCTGGGTATACAGGTTGTCCTGACACGATTCATCAGCAACTTAACCGCGGTGTTCTCGAGCCAGAGCCTGCCTACGCTTCCCGATAACACACCCAACGACACCCCGTCCACACCGCTGATCTTTCCCGATACCGCGGGTCAACAGTTCGCGATCGTGCCAACTACCATTGAGGGCGACCTTAACGGTGATGGCTTCGTGGGCATCGACGACCTGAGCCTGGTGCTGAGTGCTTGGAACCAGAGTATCCCACCGGGCGATCCTTTGTCCGACCCGACCGGTGACGGGTTTGTCGGGATCGCGGACCTCAATATCGTCCTGGGCAACTGGAACGCGGGCACACCGCCGCCGGGCGCACTGGCATCGATCCCCGAGCCCTCCACGCTGGCCCTGCTTTCGTTCGCCGGGTTGGCGGTATTTCGTAGACGCATGGTCTGACAGACCACACCCAGGCACTTTAGTGGCTCAAATACTTCCACCCGTTCAGCCCGGGCTGGTATCATGCTGCGCATCAACCGCATGAAATTTCTGTGGAGCCCAGGCATGAGATCCTTCACATCTACCGCAAGACTCTTTGCTCTCTGTGTCTTGATTTCATTGGCCGGCCAGACGGCGCACGCTAAAAGCTGGCCCGGATTCACCGACAGCAGCTACTTCGCCGAGCAGACACGGATGATGCAGATTGATCCCGGAGTACGGCTGCGTATCATCGCTCCTATAGCACCGTACATCGAGCACACCAAGCCTACGCGCGTCGTTTTCTTTGCCACGCCAAATGGTAACACGATCGACCAGACGCTCGGTATGCAGATGACCGGCGGGGTGGACTGGCACTACGACATCCAGCACATCGCGGCGCAGCACCGTCTGTACCGTAAGGCCAATCTAAGGGAAAACCTGGTCCTGGTCTGCCTGCAGGCGGACATCAAGAGCTGGCCGGCCTGGCGCAAGAAGCACGAGAATAACGCGGCCTTGATCCGGGATATCGTCGCGCAGGTGCTGGATGCAATACCCCTTGAAGACCTCACGGTTACACTCGCCTCGCACTCCGGCGGCGGAAGCTTCATGTTCGGGTTCATCAACGGCTCCGAGACGATCCCCGACTGGATCGACCGCTTCATCTTCCTCGACTCCAACTACGGCTACGACGATGACGATGGGCACGGCGACAAGTTCATCCGGTGGCTTGCCGGGGATGATCAGCGCCGGCTGGTCGTGGTGGCCTACGACGACCGTGAGATCAGATACAAGGGCAAAAAGGTCGTCAGCCCGACCGGCGGGACCTACCGCGCTACCCATCGGATGCTCGAACGCTTCAAGCGAGAGGGTGCGGTAAACGATAATAAGATTGCGGGCTTCGACATCTACCAGGTGTTAGATGGCCGGGCACACCTGCTGATCCATTCCAACCCCGAAAATGTCATTCTGCACACACGCATGGTCGGCGAGATGAACGGTTTTCTCTACGGGCTCGCATTAGACACACCCGAGAAATATGCCCACTCCGTGCTTCGTGGTCCCCGCGCTTACATGCAGTGGGTCCAGCCGCTGGCTTTTGATCGGATGTCGGCAGAGGATTTCCAAGAGATGCAAGGCATGGGGGTGATTGGGTCGATCCCCCCGCGCCCGGCCGACGCGCCCAGTGGCCGTGACTTTATGCTGAGTGTCGCGGATATGAGCCCTTCCGAGCGAGAAGTTGCGATCAAAGCCGAGCTTCTGCGTGGCAATATCCCCGACTTCCTGCGCCGCTTCGTCACGATCCACACACGGGCCAAGGTTGCCGATGATTCAGAGGTCTCCGCCACCTTTGAAGTCAGCCCTGATTACCTGTCCATCGGCAGCGACGATGACTTTGTCCGCGTCCCGATGACGCCGATGACCGCGCAGGCCGTCGCCGAAGTTTTCGGCTGCACCCTGCCGACCCGCAAGATGGTCAACGATATCTACGACCAGGCGCCCGTCAAACTCGCGCCGCTACCCCTGACCGAAGACCGCCAGTCCGTTCCCACTTTCCTCCAGCACAACGGCTTGATCAAGTGGCAACGTGACGAGTATGACATGGACGGTCTCGTAGCGGGGATCAAGAAAGACGTCGTCATCACCAATCGGTTGCAAGAGAAACCCAACCGCGTCGCGATCTATGGCTGGCACAGGCTCAACGGTAATCCGATCCAGCCGCTATACACGGGCCATGTGGATACCTACGTCGATTACAGCCACGGCGTAAGGTTGATTTACAATACCCTGCGGGTTGCCGACGAAACGTCCACGATTGAAGCGGTGCTGGCCGATCCCGATTTGGCGGCACTACTCAGTGACGAGGGCGTAATTAACGAGCCACGATACTGAAGTGATCCAATAGGTCATGTACGTTCAGTTTATTGATCCCAGTCGCGTGCCACCTGCTCTGCCCCGCGCATCGCACGCAGCAGATTCCCGCCCATCACCTTCCGCACCGAATCTTCATCGTAGCCGCGGTCGAGCAGGGCCTGTGTGATGTAGGGGTAGGACGCGACGTCTTCGAGTTGGTCGGGTAGCCGGCTGACGCCGTCGTAATCCGAGCCGAGCCCGACGTGGTCGATCCCGGCGACCTTCACGATGTGGTCGATGTGATCTACGAGATCATGGATCGTGCCGGAGGGGTAGGGGTGGGCTTCGCGCCAGGCGTCTTTGGCTTGTTTGTATTCGTGTTCGTCGGTGTATTTCTCCCGCAGA
>JAJDCV010000107.1 GCA_029260675.1 Phycisphaeraceae bacterium | reverse complement strand
CGGGCGGCGTTGATGATCCAGCGGAAGGTCAGGCTCTGCTGGCGGCGCCGGCTGACCTGCATGGGCACCTGGTAGTTGGTGCCGCCGACCCGCTTGGACCGGACCTCGACCTCGGGCCGGACGTTGGCGATGGCCTCGCGGAACACCTCGATGCCGGTGGGCTCGCCTTTCGAACGCTTTTCGATCTCGTCGAGTGCGGCGTAGACGACGCGCTGGGCGACCGCCTTCTTGCCGTCACGCATGACGCAGTTGATGAAACGAGACAAGACCTTGTCGCCGTAGCGAGGGTCTGGTTTGAGTTGTTGCTCTGCTTTGGTGATTCTGCTGCCCATTGGGGCGATCCTTTCTGTCGGCTCGTCATGGATGAAGTAGCTTTGCGCTATTCGATCCTTCGTTCACCGCCAAGGCCGACATGGCCTCGTCGATTACTTGCCGAACAATGATGAAAACAAATTAAACCCGCCAGCCCACAAGCTCTTAGCTAACGGCTAACGGCTAAAAGCTAATAGCTTCCTTACCCCTTGGCCTTCTTCACGCCGTACTTCGATCGGCCGCGGTTACGGCCTTCAACGCCCAGGCAGTCAAGCGAGCCGCGGACGACGTGGTAACGCACACCGGGAAGGTCACGCACACGCCCGCCACGGACAAGCACGATGCTGTGCTCCTGGAGGTTGTGCCCTTCGCCGCCGATGTACGCCGAGATCTCTTTGCCGTTGGACAGGCGGACACGGCAGACCTTACGCAGAGCCGAGTTAGGCTTCTTAGGGGTCACCGTCTTGACCTGCAGGCAGACGCCGCGGCGCTGAGGACAGGCGTCCAGGTCCTTGACCTTGGACTTGGCCTTGGGCGTGCGTCGGGGATTGCGGACGAGCTGATTAATCGTGGGCATGTCTGGCCGTTCCGGGTCAGGGGTTTAAAGAGCCTAGTGACTCCTACTGTTACGATTCGAGCCGGGCAGTATAGGTCGATTTGGCGTGATGTTGCAAATCGACCGCGCCAGGACAGGTCCCCTCCCCTCATCTATTTCCGGCACCGACCGCCATCGTATCTTGCTTTACACACTGGGTTTGGACGCCGCTTGCACAGCCGCCCGATCTAACATCTCCTCCAGCAGATCCACATGGGTACGCATGGAAAGCAGCCCGTCGAGCCCGTCGGCGGCCTCGCGGCACCTGGCTCGCTCGTCCGGGTCCGTCAGGGCCTGCATCGCGTCCGCCAGGGCCGCCGCGTCTGCAGGGTCCGGGATCACCCGACCCCGGGCCGGCTGGTCGGCCGGGGTGATCAGGTCGCTGGCCCCGTTGTACGCCGTGCTGATCGACGGGACGCCCATCATCAGCGACTCGATCACCACCTTGCTCGCCGGGTCGTAAAACGTCGGGTGAACGGTCACATCGGCGGCGGCGTACAGCGCCTCGATCCGCTTGGTGTGCCTGACAAACCGCACCCGATCGCGAACACCCAGCCCCCCCGCCAAACGGTTGTGCCGATGCCAGAAGTCCCCCGCCAGCAGCACCACCGCCGGGACTCCCCGCTCCTTGAGTAATGCCAACGCCCGCATCAAAGGCTCAAACCCCTTGAGACGCGGATTGATCGCCGCGAACAGAAACACCGTCTCCCCCTCGGCGATATCGAAACCCTCCCGGATGCGCTTCCGCCAAACCTCCCGCTGCGCATCATCGACCTTCGGCATCACCGCGGCGTTGGGGATCAGTTCGACTTTCTCAGGTGGTAGATCGTAATGGCGTTGCAGTTGTTCGATCACATACCGGCTGACCGCCGCCACCTTCACCAAACCGTCGTCGCTAAACGATCGCTTCTCCAGCCGCAGCAACAACTGCTGCTTGGGGTTTAACCACACCCCGAGTCGCTTGACGACCCGAGCCAATGGCGTCGATCTCATCGCGATGTTGCGCGCCAGTGTCTCGCGGGCGGTCCCGCCCCGGGGTTGCAATACCGAAGCAGGTACAGCCGTGGTCATCGACAAGCTGACATCAAACCCGCCGTCTTGTAGCTGCCGCTGCGCCCAGCGATTGAAAAGAAACAACCGGACCGCCGACGATCGCTTGCGCCGGGTCATCGCGTGGATCAAAACACCCGGCAGACAATCGCAGTCCCGACACCCCCCGGTTAGAAGCGTCACCCGGTGCCCACGGCCCGCCAGTTCCTGGGCGATCTGTGCGGTCGACCGCTCCAAACCCCCGGCGTGCGGATCAAAACTCTCGATCACGATCGCGATCTTCATGCTGGCTTGCCGATCGGATCCACTCACGCCCGGGCCCCCACGCCCTGCACCAGGCCGACCACCTGCCGGGTCACCATCTCCGCGTCGATCCGCGTCATGCAGCGGTGGTCCAGCGGGCACTTCTTCTTCTGGCAAGGCCCGCAAAACACCTTCACCGACACCTGCCGCTCGGCATCGAACCCGATCTCGGTCCACGCCGGGTCGGTTGGGCCGAAAATAGTCACGACCCGCGTCCCCATCGCCGCGGCGACGTGACGCGGCCCGGTGTCGTTGGTCACCATCACCGTGGCCCGCTTGACGATGCTCTTGAGCAGGCTCAACGGCATCCCCGCCGCCGACAGGTCTAAAATCGGCGTCCTCGCCTCGGCGATCACACGGTCGAGGATCGCCCGCTCTTTGGGGGAACCGTTCACCGCCACGAACGCGCCCAACTCATCGGCACACCGGTCGGCGACCTGGGCGTACCGTTCGGGGTGCCACATCTTCGCGTCCCCGTAATTTGCCCCCGGATTCAACAGCACCAGCTTCCGCCCGGAGTCGGGATCAAACCCGCCTTGGCGGAGTAAATCATCCGCCTGGGCGTCGTGCTCCGGCCGGGTAAACAACTGCATCGCAGGGTCCGGGTCGACACTCCCAAGGTAACGTGCCAGCCCCAGATAATAATCGCGCGTCGGGACGGGGACGAAGCCCTGCAGGGTCTTGCGGGCGAGCAGCCGATCGGTCAGCAACACC
>JAJDCV010000106.1 GCA_029260675.1 Phycisphaeraceae bacterium | reverse complement strand
CGTAAGGGTGGGACCCGGAGAGCTTGGCAATGTTGGGCACGCTGTTGGGGGCGGTGGGGTCGTCGGAGATGATGTGGACGGTGGCGTTCATGAGTGTGCTGATATCACCGCCGTCGCTTACGCCGGCGGTGGGGGCGTCGGTTAGATCGAGGGATAGCTGATCCATGTTGACCCGGCCGAGCACGGGGGCATCGAAGTATGCGCCTTGTTCGTCCAGGAAAACACGGACGCTGGCCTGGTTGCCCAAGGGCAGGGGGTAGCCGTCGCCGTAGCCGATGGGGATGACGCCGACGACGCTGTTGCGTTTGAGTTTGTGTGTGCTGCCGTAGCCGACGGGTGTCCAGCGGGGGTAGCGTTGGTCGTGGTTGATGCGTGTGACCCAGCGCGTGGTGTGTTCGAGTACGGGCGCGTTTTCGAGGATCGGACCCGGTGCGAGCAGTTCCGGGCCGTAGCCGTAGAGCGCCAGGCCCGGGCGGACCATGTCCATGTGGAAGCGTCGGTCGCGGAGGGTGGCGAAGCTGTTGGCGATATGGATCAGGCAGCCGTCGGGCATGTGCTCGGCCTGCTGGGTCGCCGCGGTCTGGAGCTGTTCCAGTTGTTCGTAGGCGAAGTCCGGGTTGTCATCCGCGGTAGCTAAGTGCGAATACACCCCGGCAACACGGACGTGGGGGGTCTTGGCAAGGTTCTGCGCGATCTCGGCAAATTGTTCGGCGTTGAGGCCCGACCGGCTCATCCCGGTGTCGAGATACAGGTGTACGGGCATCTTGATCCCGAACGTCCGCCCGATCTGGTTGACGACCTGGAGTTGGTCGGGGTCGTGGATCGACAGGTGCAGTGTCTCGGCGACGGCGGGGCGGTACAGCGCATCGGTCCGGCCCAGCTCGCGCAGCGGCGCGAACAGGAGGATCGGGCAGTTGACGCTTTTATGGATCAGGTACTCGGCTTCCTTGGCGCTGTAGACCGCGAGCATCTCGCAGCCCGCCTTGACCAGCCGATGCGCGACGGCCGAAGCGCCCAGGCCGTAGGCGTCTTTCTTGATGACACAGCAGACGGCCGGGCGCGTGGTTTGTTTTTTAGCTTCTGTGGGCGGGTCTTTGGTAGAGGTATCGGCGGGCCCACCGGGCGCGGCTTGGACCAGTGCGCGCAGGGCCAGGAAGTTGCGTTCCAGGCGGGTCAGGTCGACTTCGATCCAGCTTGAATCGGATGCCATGGGGGCCTCGACGCGGACGGGGGTTGAGACGTTGAAGGGGCCGCGTAGTTGTACCATGGGCGGGGTCTCCGTAAAATCTTGTCAGCAGCCGATTTGCTTGCCGTCCGCCGATCCGTTCGTTTCCGTGTTACGGGGTTGGATCGGGCCGGTAATCTAACAGGGACGGGGCTGCGTGACGAGCCATCGGCGTCGGGAAGATATCTGTGTAAAGCGTTGATTTCACAGACTATAAACCTGACGCCGGCCGTTCATCCCGCAGCGTCGCTCCCTGTCTTATCGATCGGTCGTCATCGGTTGGCTGCGAGGCGTTGGGCGAGTTTTTCCAGCGCCGGCGCGGGGTCTGCGCGGCCGAAGGTCGCCCCCCGACGCTCCGACGGCACACCCGCCCGCCGGGTTTTCCCCCTGCGGCAGCGATGGCGATCCCCCATGAGCCAGGACCTATTTGATACCTCCGTTTCCTTTGCCGGGATGGGCCTGCGCGACAGCGTCGTCAAGGGCCTGACCGACGCCGGCTTTGAACACCCCACCGACATCCAGGCCCAGCTGATCCCCGCGATCCTCGCCGGCAAAGACGTCATCGGCCAGGCGCGCACCGGCACGGGCAAGACCGCCGCGTTCGGCCTGCCGGTCTTCCACCTGGCCGACCCCGATATCCAGATGCAGGGCTTGGTCCTGACCCCCACACGCGAGTTGGCGACGCAGGTCGCCGCGGAGCTGGACGCCCTGGGCAAGCACACCCCGATCCGCACGTCCTGCATCATCGGCGGCGAGTCGATGCGGGCCCAGCAGAAATCCGTCGAACGCGGCGGGCACATCATCGTCGGCACGCCCGGCCGGGTCATGGACCTTTACGGCCGAAGGCAGATCCACTTCGACAACACCAAGTTCGTCATCCTTGATGAGGTCGATCGGATGCTGGACATCGGGTTCCGCGAAGACATCAAGAAGATCCTCGGCAACGTCAGGCGCGATCACCAGACCATCTTCGTCTCCGCGACGATTGATCGGCAGATCGAGTCACTTGGCCGGTCGTTCATGAAGAAGGATGCCCAGAAGATCACGACCGTGTCCGGATCGCTGACCGTGTCGATGGTGGACCAGAAGTATTTACCGGTCGAGCCCTGGGACAAGCGCTCGCTGCTGCTGCACATGCTCCGACACGAGAAGCCCGACACCACCGTCGTTTTCTGCAAGACCAAGGCCACCGTCCACAAGATCACCAAGTACCTCCAGCAGAAAGACATCAGCGCCCGCGAGATCCACGGCGACCTGCAGCAGCGCAAGCGCACACAGGTCATGGATTCGATGCGCAGCGGCGATCTGGACGTCCTGATCGCGTCGGACCTGGCGGCACGTGGGCTGGACGTCGAGCACATCACCCACGTGATTAATTACGACCTGCCGGACGACCCGGAGGTTTACGTCCACCGGATCGGACGCACCGCCCGTGTCGGCCGACGGGGGACCGCCTGGAGCTTCGTGACCCCCGACCAGGGGCAGTTGTTGACCGAGATCGAGAAGATCTCCGGTGCGATGATCGAGAAGCTGGATTACCCTAAGTTCAAGCCCGGCCCGGTCCCGGAAGACATCCGCGATGACCGCGCCGCCGAACGCCGCCGCGCCGAAGCCCCCGCACGGACGCTGGAGTCACGGGTCTCCACCGGGATCGATGTATCCGGGTATTCTCAGGAAGAACTCGACGCGATGTTCCCCGACGGCAACATCCCCAAGAACCTGCCGAAGAAGGGCTTGGGCGGCAAGTTCCGCACACGGCGCGGGTAAGGACATTTATGATTTGGGATTTCGCTTCGCGGACTTTCGGTTGCTGATTGATGATTTAAGACCGGCGAACGAATCGCGCGTCGTTACGCACTATGACGCACATTCTGAACAAATCATCAATCCTAAATCCTAAATTCATCCAACTTCACGTCCAGAGGATCACGCCGAACATCACGACCCAGACGATTGCCAGGAAGTGCCAGAACAGGCACATCTGCTTGAGGTGGGCGGTGGCGTAGCGAGGGTCGGTGTCCAAGTGGTTTTGTCGGTTGAGTATCGTCAGCCGTATGAGCCCCGCCAGCGTGTGCAGGCCATGCAACGCGACCAGCACCAGGATCAGCATATACGGCGCGGCGCTGCCCCCGCCCCCGGCGGTGGTCGCTTCGGCGGAATCGCGGTGCATCTGGATCAGCTTGACCAGGCCCGGCGTCTGCAGCATCAGGAAGATCCAGCCCAGCGTCGTGCTCAGCAGCAGTGCGTAGCCTGCCACGGTGGACCGGCCCATCTTGGCCGACAGGTACGACCAGTGCAGGCACACGCTACTGACCAGCAGCACGAACGTGCTGAACCAGAACCAGACGGGGATGGTTAAGCCCGCCACCGGTGTGCGTGACCGTGTTACCGCGTAACCGAACAGCAGCCAGGCGAACGCCACCGCGAGCCCTGCGACGAACAGCCAGGTCCCCAGCGTCCCGGCGCTCGGCGGGGCACGGAAGGTCTCCAGCGGGTCTCGATCAGATACGGGTTGGATGGGCGAGGTAGCAGTGGCTTTCATGGCGGATCTCCATGAACGAAGTGTTAGGATCATTATATCTTATTTTTGCCGGGATGCCACACTTTTATTGCCACCGCCCATAGCGCAAGAAAAACCCACGGCCGATGACCGTGGGTTCTCAAGGTGAAAGTTAGAGGATGCCTGGCGGTTTAGTCGTACATCGCGTCCATCAGGTCAGCGTTCTCCAGTTCCACGGGGCTCTTGCCCAGGGTCACTAGAACGACCAGGTCCTGGAAGTCGGCGTAGGGGGATTTCAGGTCGTCCGTGGCCAGCTCGAACAGGTAGATCACCTGGTTGGCGTCCAGCGTTATCGTGTTCGTGTCGGTGTCGATGTAATCCCGCACGAAGTCGGCGGCGTCGGCCTGGTTCTGGTAGCCCTGGATGTCGGGCACCGGGTCGCCGTCTCGCAGCACCTTGACCATGGCCGAGGTGTCATTGGAAGTACGGCTCTTGAAGACCCTCGTGCTGTCGGGCATCCAGCTCTTGGCATGGATCACGATCGGGGCGCTGGGATTGAAGACCTGCTGCACGATAAAGTGCCTGGCCGGCGAGTGGTCGTTGACGTCGCCGGTCTTCGGGTCGTCCAGCGGGCCGAACGGTTCGTAGGTGTTGTTATCGACCTGCATCGCCACGGTCACGGGGAAGAGGGTGCCGTTGTTCTCGATCGCCGCGCCGAGCACGGAGACCTTCACCGCGAAGTCTTCGGTGGGCACGACTTTCCCGTCGCTGATCTGGAAGTCGATGTTGGATTGCGCCATCGCGGTGCCGGCTATGAGACTGGACGTGACGATAGCGATCGCCGTGTTACGCAGGACGTGTTGCTTGGAGGTCTTCAGCATGGTGAACCCACCCCTTCGCTTTCTGGCCGTCGCCGGCCATTGAGTTGTTCAGTCTGCCGGCCGTATCTCAGGCCACCCCAGACTGAAGCCCGCCCGGCGTCGCGCGACGCCACCCACGAGCATGGCTGAAACATCCAATTCATGGGCCGGGTTTCCAAACGGTTTGGGCAAGTTCCTCCGCTCTCGTGCCCGTGGTTTGTCACCTGTCAGGTCCGGGCGAACGTGTTAAAAGGCACTGGTTGTAGGGGTTGTGAGGGTCATGCGGGGGACGTGTCCGTGGCAGGGCGGGTACGGCTCAATGAGGGTGCTGACTGTCGGTTCCCCAGGCGCCCGCGGCCCCGTGGGCGGGGGCGGTCCCGCCGCATTGCCGTGCCGGGGCCAGTCGCTATGATGGCCCGCCTATGGCAGGCACAAGAGATATCAAGGGCCGGATCAAGGCCGTCGGCAACATCGAACGCATCACCCGGACGATGCAGCTGATCGCTACCGCCCGGTTCCAGGCGATGCAGAAACGGGCCACCGAGGCCCAGGCTTATACGAGGCGGATCGGGGAGGTCGTCAGCGAATTGGCGGCGAACCTCGGTGAGACCGGCGAGGTCTCCCACCCGTTGCTGTCAGCCCCCAAGCCGGCGGCGGGCAGGCACCTGATCCTGGTCATCAGCTCCAACCGGGGGCTCTGCGGCGGGTACAACGCCAACCTCCTCCGCACCGCCATGAAACAGATCAAAGGCGCAGGCGAGATCGATCTGGAGGTCGTTGGCAAGAAGGCCAGCGGGTACTTCAAGTTCGCCAATGTCCCGGTCCAGTCGTTCCACAGCCACATCACCGACAAGCCGGAGTACGCCGACGTCGAGCGGTTGGCCGAGAGCTACATGCAGGGGTTCACCGAGGGCAGATACGACTCGGTCAAGGTGATCTACACCGCGTTCGTGTCGATGTCCCGGCAGGAGCCCAGGGTGTTGCAGCTCTTGCCGCTTGAGCCGCCGGTAGCCAAGGCAGATGAACAGGCCGCGAGCGCCGGGCCGATGACGGTCTACGACTTCTCCCCGGAGCCCGAAGAGTTGCTGGGTGAATTGCTGCCGATCACGGTCAAGACCAGCCTGTTCCAGTGCTTCAACGAGGCGACCGTCAGCGAGCAGCTCTCGCGGATGGTGGCGATGAAGGCCGCGACCGACGCCGCCGGGAAGATGCAAAAGTCCCTGAAGCGCAAGTTCAACCGTGCCCGCCAAAGCGCGATCACCACCGAGCTCAGCGAAATCATCGCCGGCGCCGCGGCGCTGAGTTAGATCAATTTATTCTGACAGGCTATCTACCCCCAGCCCCCGGCTTTGCCGTGGGAGTTCCCCCGGGCAGAGCCCGGGGCTGGGGGATGTCAAATCACGTCCGCCCGAACTGTTTTTCCAGGTCTTTGAGGGTCATGCGCAGCGTGGTCGGTCGGCCGTGGGGGCAGTTGCTGGAGCGGTCGATCTCGTCGCGTTGGGCGAGCAGGGCAGACAACTCGTCCTCGTTCATCTTGTCCCCGGCCTTGACCGCGGCCTTGCAGGACATCATGTCAAGCACCTCGTGCAGCGCGGACTCCTCGGCGTTGGGGTTGGATAGATCCAGTTGCCCGGCGTCGGCCTTGTTTACGAGGTCGACGATGAACGTGTCGGGCTCGACACCGCGTTCAAACAGGAACGACGGGAACGCCTGCACCGCGACCGCGTCCGGGCCGATCGGCGACAGCTCCACACCGATCTTTTGGAGCAGCGGCTGCATCTGTTCGAGTGTCGACTGCCGATCGGCGTCGGCGTCCACGATCACGGGCATCAGCAGACGCTGACTCTCCAATGGCTTGCCCTCACCCAGCACACGCTTACGCAGCACCTCGAACATGACACGTTCGTGCAGCGCGTGTTGGTCGACGATGATAAGCCCGTCGGCATCCTGCGTGACCAGGTAGCTCTTGTGGACCTGAAGGACAGACTGAGGCCTGAGGCTTGCCCCCGGGGCTTGAGGGGTTGAGTTGTTATCCGGGGTGATGAGCAAGTCATCATCGGATTCGATTGCCGAGGGGTCTGACTCCGCGAGTGCTTTACGCACTTCCTGGTAGGCGAAGCCCTTTTCTCTGGGGTCCATGCGCTTGAAGAAGTCGACAAAGGCATCGGTGGAGACGTTGGGCGAGAGGTCTGTCCCCTGGCCTTGGGGC
>JAJDCV010000105.1 GCA_029260675.1 Phycisphaeraceae bacterium | reverse complement strand
ATTCCCGAGGTTGCCTTCGGTGGCGATCTGGGGGTAGCTCGCTTCCGAGACGGTGTCGGGTTTCACCGCGTGGGGGGGCTTGGAGATCGTGTTGCAGGCGGTCAACGCAAAGGGGATCGCGAGCAGTGCGGCCAGCAGTGTCAGACGTTTCATGGCGAGTCTCCTTGGGGGAGGGGGTTTCCCGTAGATGTTAATGCGGGGGTGATCCGTGCGACTTCCTGGGATCTTGGATGATAAGGCGGGTGGTGTTGGCCGAACAGCCGAGCGAACCCGGCCGTCCCGGGCAGGGGGCAGACCAACGACCGTCCGCCCTCCAATAGGTGCCTGCCTGCGAACCCGTGCTGATCCTCAACCGCCAGGCTAAGGCCCTCGGCCCGGTACAACTCTCGAAGATCGGCAAGCGTCATCCCGGTGAGCAGGCCCGTCCGGTGGTAGCCATCGAGTACGTGTTGAGTGGGGGGGCGCACATCATCGCCGCCGAGGATGTACGGCACCGCATCGCCGGCGGGGGAGTCGGTGTATGGGTTCTGGTAGAGCACCTCACCGGACACCGCCCAGCCCGGTGCCGGGGCGTGCGGGTTGGGCGTGCTGACCAGGTGGACGTAGCGCAGCTGTGTTGGATTACCCGGTCCGTGCGGCGGTCCCAGCCCGGAGAGCGCCAACTTCGAGGACGGCCGGCCCTGGATTTCAAGCTGGATGCGTTCATTAGGATCGGACAGGTACAACGGCACGACGTAAAACCGCTGCGGCATCACGTCACAGAACCTTGTGTCCACGTGAGCCCCCGCCTTCATGATCGCACCGGCCAGCATCGCCGCTAACCCGACATACAGCGTGTCGTCCTCGCCACGGCGCGACGCGCCGTATTCGGTCGCGATCGCACCCCCGACCAGCATCAACGACCCGAGCGTGCTCTTGGCGGCGCGCACGTCCGCGAGGTTGTTCCACATGTGGTCGCCCGCCATCACGTTGACGTCCTGCACCGGTGTGTACGTCCGCCCCATCACGTGGCCGACGCGCACACGCAACTCGCCGTCGTCGCTTGGGAACCTGGGCCTAAACCGGGCGACTGCGTTGTCCGGGCCGTAGCCTTCCTTGCGAGGCCCAAGCCCGTAGCTCACGACCAGCACGGTGTTGTACCGCCCGTCGCGCAACGCCTCGATCAGCCGGCCCTGGCGTTCGTCTAACTCCATCACGCGCAGGTAATGATCGTCGGCCTCTCGGGTGCGCCCCAGCTGCTGATTCGCGATCCCCGCCAGCAGATACCCAAGCGTGAAGTCCGAGTCGCGCACCGCGTAGCCGTTGTCCAGGTAATTCGCTTTCTTCAGTGCTTCCTCGGAAGAATCCCCCGCCTCGATCGCGCGTTCGTATTCCACCGCCCGGCGTGCGATCTCGTAGGTGTCGATCCGTTCGCCGTCATCGTCCTCCCCGAAGTCACGCAGCCGAAATAGCGACCCATTCGAAGCCGCACGGGCGTTGTCCCAGGAACCCAGCTCCGCCTGCACCATCGCGTAGTACGCCATCGCCAACGCCTGCTCGAACGGCTCACCCTTCCAGACCTTCACGTCCTCGTTCAGCACGATCGACGCAACGGTCTTGTCCTTGTTGATCCCCTGGGTCCGTAGCACGTCGTAGATTTCCTCGAACACCGTCTGCGCCGAGCGCGGGTACCCGTCCGCCAGCGTCAACACCCCGACCCGCATCCGGTCCAGCAGGTACGCCCGGTCCGAGCGCTTGGGCTGCATGTCGTTGTGGATAGCGGTGCGCGGCTGGGCGTAGTCACCCGCCCGCAACGCCGCGGTCGGCGTGCGCATCGGCTCCTGGCAGCCCTGCGCGAGCAGCAACAGAACCATAAATAACAATACGAGGTGACGGGTGATCAATCCCACACGTGCCCCTTTGCCTGACGCTTGAACTCGAACCGATCGCTCCACACCGGTTCACCGGTGCCCAGGTTGAGTAGATCGAACTGGCAGTAATACAGGTCGCTGCGCATTTTTGCTTGTGCCCGTGTCACCGATCGGAAGGTCGCGGTCATCGTGTGAGTCGGCCGGCGCTCGGAACCGAAAAAGTACGGGAACTCGTTGGGGTTATTGCCGCACGGGATAGCGTGCACGTCGTGCACAGCCGGCAACACGAACCGGACCGCCTTTTCATCCCACAACACCCGCATCGGCTCGGCACCCCGGACCTGAGCGATAATCGACCATTGCTCGTTCTCAGTCATCACGTCGTCGGACAGGTTCAACACCTTGTCGATCGAGACGACCCACGGTGTGTCATCGGGCCCACGGGCGGTCAGTGCGTCGCTGGCCATCATGCTCTGCGCCATAGCTTGCGCCATCGCCTCGAAATCACCGACGGTCAGTCTCGTGCTCTCGCCCGCGGGCCCCGAAGCGCAGCCCACCAGGACAAACACCACGGCCATCAACATGGCGAGTTCTACCCTCAGCCCCCGGCTCTGCCGGGGGATAGCCCCCGCGGCCAACGTACAACGACGCCGGTGCAGTCGCACGGCATCACCACACGATCCCCCGGCGAAGCCGGGGGCTGAGGGGGGTGGGGTGTTCACGGCAACATCCACATTAGTCTTTGGTCGAGTGCTTGTCGTCGTACCGGTCGGAGAACACGATCTCGTTGCTGGCGAAGTGGACCAGTTGCACCTCCATGTAGTACTGGTTCGTCTCGCCGCGGCCGATCCGGTAGAAGTCGCCATTGAGTGCATACGTCGTCCCGGGGTCGTAGTCTGGCGGGTCGGCGAGCACCTGCTCCGAGGCCACGCCCTCCCGCGCCGCCAGGTCCTGCATCCGGGCCCGGCGTTCGACGAAACGCAATGTCCCCCGCGCCACGCCGCTGTTGATCAGGTTGTTGCGCAGCCGGGCGGTGACCAGCTCAAACTCGGTGGAGCTGACGATCCCGGTCTTGTTGTTGATGTCCCCGAGGATCACGGTGACCCGCCCGGCGTCGTCACGGATCCGCGGCAGCACGACCAGGTCCTGCACAATCCGCCTGGACGCCTGATCGCTGAACTCGACCAGTGATGCCGGCAATACCTTCGCCGAGTCAAGCTCGGCCTCGGTGGTCGCGGAGATGTCGACCCGCCCGCCTGAGTTGCCCCGGTCGGTGACGCAGCCGGTCAGGGTGCCGGCCAACCCCATTGCGCCCGCCAGGAGCCCGGCCAGAAAGATTCGCTGTGTGTTCATCAGATAGATACCTCCATGTTGCGGTGAATCGTTCCCGGTTAGACGCCTGGTAAGCCAGGAAAGTTCCCCTGCCGACGGGGCATCGCCGGGGTTGGCATTGTAGGCATAACCGGCGGGGTGATTTGTCTTCGACAGGGCGGTGGAAAGACCCGGCTACAGCCCCCTTTGGTTGCGTTCAGCGAGGGGGACACCTGTTGCGGCGGCAGCCTATGAATGGTGCTTCACGGCAACAATTGGCCCTAGACCGCCATATCTTCAGGCCAGAGGGTAGAAATCGTAAATTGTGGTGAATAATATAGATAAAAGACAGGCCTTGCCCCCTGTCAGGGGTGGCACAGCGGTTGCGAGCAGTGGGGTGTCGCTCGGAGGGAACGGTGCCGGCCGTTGTTGTTGACCGGGATTACGCCGCCTTACGAGGAAAAGAGAGTCGAGCACCCCGCGGGTTGAGGGACCCATCGGGTGTGGCCAGGGGCACGTCGCCCGGAGCAGGAAAGAGAGAGGCAACATGCTTGGATTCAGGGCTACGTTGATTAGTTGTATTGCGCTGGGTGGGATGGCGATGACCGCGTCGGCGGCCGATGGGCCGGTGACCGTGGTCGGCCGTGCTGCGCCGGGCCTGGTCGTGCCGATGCACCGCGCACCTTCCAGCCACAAGCTGATCCAGATCAGCACCATGAACCGCCACATGGTCGGTGTCATGGTCCAGGACGACCCGACTCACCCCGAACTCGTTCAGCTTCAGATGGGCAACATCCCCATCCACATCGACCCCGACCAGATCTACGGCCGACGCACCGGCGGGATCGATGACGGCCACATGATCATGCGTGCCCAGCGTGCTTACAAAGCCATGAACGCCCGGGACTACGCCTACGTCATCCGTCGCGGCGACCTGGAGCCGATGGCCGAGCGTGCCATGATCACGCCCCGCGCGATCCTGATCCGTCCGGACTACATGCAACGCCGGGACATGCCCCAGCCGATGATCCCCGCGCCCGCGCCCAAGGCCCCCAAGGTCAAGCGCGGCCCCGTCGCCTCGGCTAGCTAAGTCACGAAACACGCCGGCCAGAAGCGCCCGCGTAGATTTCAAAAACCTACCCCTGATCGAGTGCGGCCCAGTGCAACCTCTGCCTGGGTCGTGCTTTTTTGCGCGCTGGAATTAAGAATTTTCACCGCAGAGGTCGCAGAGAAGAGCAAGGCAAAGAGTGTGGACAGGATGACAGGATGTTCAGGATAAGAACAGCATGTTGGCAACGGCGTATCTGATCCTGTCCATCCTGTCTACGCTTGGTTTTTGGCCTGCGCACTCTACGGTGAAATCCGTCGTCTCCCGCGCATGCCGTAGGTTGATTCGGTATAACGGCTGACATGACCGACACACGCAAACGCAACGCCATGCTCGCACTGCTGCTGCTGGTCCCCGCCCCGAGCATCGGGATCTACATCGCGGCCTACGGCTCGCCGGGGACAACCTTCGCCAAGGGTTTCTTCTTCGCCTGCAAGGTCTGGCTGATCGTACTGCCATTGGTCTGGCACATCCTGGTCGATAAGCAGCGGGTCACGTTTCCACGCCCCACGCGCAAGGGCATGGCTGTCGCCGCCGCGACCGGGACCGTTATCTTCCTGGCGATTGGCGCGGGTTACTTCCTCTTCGGCCACTGGATCGACAACACCCTCGTCAGTGAAAAAGCCAAAGAAGTCGGCCTGAGTTCCCCGATGCTCTACCTCCTGGGCGCGGTCTACTGGTGTACCGTCAACTCGCTCCTGGAAGAATATGTCTGGCGGTGGTTCGTCTTCACGCGCTGCGAAGCCCTGATGCCCAAGATGCTCGCCGTGATCGCGTCCGGGCTGTTCTTCACGCTCCACCACATCATCGCCCTGACCGCCTACTTCGACTGGCGGATCACCGTCCTGGGCTCACTGGGCGTCTTCATCGGCGGGGCGACCTGGTCCTGGATCTACCTGACCTACCGAAACATCTACGCCGCCTATGTAAGCCACGTCTTCGCCGATGTGATCATCTTCTGGATCGGATACAGGCTGATATTTGGAGGGTGATCCGGGGACCACCTTCTGTCTGAGGAGTTTTGTTCATGGAAATCGAAGTGATTGCCGACGAGGCCTGTCATTGCGGGGAGGGCCCGATCTGGCACGCCGACGAACAACGCCTTTACTGGCAGGACAGCACGACCGGCCGGCTGTTCCGTTACGACCCGGCATCGCAACAACACGAACAGGTCCTCAAGACCGAATACATCGGCGCCACCACCGTTCAGGCCGACGGGTCGCTGCTGGTGTTTGGTTCGGGCTGCGGCTTGTGGCGCTGGCACGACGATAAACTCACCACCGTCTGCGAACCCATGCCCGGCGAATCCCGGTTCAACGACGTTGCCGCCGACCCCGCCGGCCGGGTCTTCGCAGGCTCCATGCCGATCGACGATCCCGACAACCCCGGTAAGCACAATCGCCTGGGCCGGCTGTACCTCTTCGACACCGACCTGTCCTGCCGGGTCGTCGAAGAAGACCTCAGCTGCGCCAACGGCATCGGGTTCAGCCTCGATCACAAAACCATGTACTACGTCGACTCCCCCGCACACCAGATCTACGCCTACGACTACGACATCACCACCGGCGACATCTCCGCCCGGCGGACCTTCGCGCCGGTTGAATCGCCACTCATCCCCGACGGCCTTACGGTCGACGAAGACGGGTGCGTCTGGCTGGCGTGCTGGGAAGGCGGTTGCGTCAAGCGATTCGCCCCCGACGGCGAACTGATGCAGACGATCAAGCTCCCGACCCCCTTAACCACCAGCGTCATGTTTGGCGGAAAAGACCTCGACGAGTTGTACGTCACCTCCGCCGGGGGCAACCACAAAGACAGCCGTGGCCCGCACGCCGGCGCTCTGTTCCGCATCCGCCCCGGCGTCAGGGGTCGGCCCGAGAACCTTTCTCGCCTGGGTCTTACATAGACACAGAATCACCGCGCCGGCAGCCCAGGCATATACAAGGGCAGGACTAGGATCGGTGTAGCACACAGGCCTGACTTACACCGCCGTCACGCCGTCTCGGGCTCGGACATCCGCATCACCGTCGGCTTCACCAGGGCGTCGAAATCCGCATACGACATCCGGATCAACTCCGTATGCGTCCCGGCGTTGAAGCAGATCTTTTCGTCCTCGGTCAACGCCGCGTCGACGATCACCGGGATCTCGTAGAGGTTGCCAAACGGCGGCATCGCGCCCAGTTCACAGCCCGGGAACAGCCCGACGAAGTCTTTTTCGCGTGCCAGCTCGACCTGCGCCGCCCCCGACGCCTCCGCCAGCAGCCCGAACCTCACCTTCGCCGGCGCCGGCATGACGATCATGACCAACTCACCGTCCAGCCGGACCATGACGGTCTTGGCCATCTCCTGCCCCGGCACGTGCGCAGCCCGCGCGATCTCCTGGGCCGTGTAGGCCGGGGAATGACTGATCACGACGTACATGACGTTGTGGCTGTCCAGATACTCTCGCAGTCGTTTGACGGGCATGGCGATCTCCTTCCCAAGGGGGTGTGAGGAATAACGCGCCCAACAGACGTGGCCCGGCAAAAAGCTACACCCTGCACGCACCTTCAGCGGGAAACGTCCGGGCATCAGACTCTGTGTGTATTTTACCACCCGCTTCGACGATTGGAATACGCAAGGTGAAGATCGGCGTAAAGTCGTACGAATTTCTATGGGCTCCCCGGAGCGCCCTCATGTCAATCGTACGAGCCACGGCATGGATGGAGTTCAGGGATCTTTGCTAGCCGCCGCGTGACACGCCGCGGGCCCCGCGGGCCGTCGGCCCGCGGCTATGAAAGACGGCTACGTTTGGATTGAGCGGCTATAGGTTTGTCGGGTGCCTGGAACTCATGCAGGCTCACCGGACCACCAGGGCTTGCAGCTTCCGGATCACCCGCTGCTCATCCGGGTCGATCATCCGGTCGGCCAGGTCATCGAACCGTGTCCAGGCCGCATCATGGGTCTCGTCGTTGCGTGTGATCTGGATCGATTGGGCACGTAGCAGGAACCGCACATCAAAATGCTCGTGGGCGGGCTCGGTCTTGCGGGCCGGGATCGGGTGGATATCCAGGTCAAACACGCCCTGGTCCACCGCCTCTACCTCGCCGATGCCCACCTCCTCATGGATCTCCCGGCAGGCCGCGGCGAACAGGTCCGCGTCCTCGGGGTCGACGTGCCCCCCGGGCTGCAGCCAGCGGTCCAGCTTGCGGTGCAGGATCAGCAGCACTGACCCGCCATCCGGTGAAAGAATAAACCCGCTCGCTGTGAAGTGGCCCGGCTCGAAGTGGTCACGCGAAAACGGATCGCCCGCCGAGTCCAGCAGCGTCAACATCCGATCCCGATAAGCGGTTTCCACGTCACAGGCCGGCGCGTGTTCTTGTAGCAGCACCCGAAGCGGCGCCGTACGGGTGCGAGGGGCCAACTCACTCACCGATCTTCTCAGCCAAAAACGCCTCGACCTTGTCGACGTTGATCCGCTCCTGGCTCTGGCTGTCGCGGTCACGGACGGTCACGGTCTGGTCAGCAAGCGTGTCGCCGTCGACCGTGAAGCAGTAAGGTGTCCCCGCCTCGTCCATCCGGGCGTAACGCTTGCCGATGCTCTGCTTCGCGTCGAGTTGGCAGGCAAACTTCTCACGCAGCCCCATGTAAAGCTTCTGCGCGACCTCCGGCATCCCGTCCTTATTCACCAGCGGAAATATCCCCGCCTTGATCGGCGCGAACTTCGGCTTGAACTTCATAAACACCTTGCTCGGCCGAGACTCGTCCGGCGTGTATGCCTCGCACAGCAACACCAGCACCCCCCGCGTCAGCCCGCTGGCCGGCTCGATCACGTTGGGGATGTACTTGCTCTGCGCGTTGATCTCGTCCTTGCTTAAGCCCGCCTTCTGCCCCTTGACCTGCCGTTCCTGATCGAAGTAATCCAGCTTCTGCTTGGAGTGCTCCTGGTGCTGGGTCAGGTCGAAACACCCCCGATGCGCCACCCCCTCCAACTCCCCGAACCCCGGGGCGGTGAACGGGTATTTGTATTCGATGTCCACGCACATCTTGGAGTAGTGCGCCAGTTCGTCGTCATCGTGATCGCGGTACCGCAGGTTCTATTTACTGACCCCAAGCGACTCCCACCACCGCATCCGCTCGTGCTTCCAGAAGTCGTACCACTTAGGCGAATCGTCCGGCGCACAGAACC
>JAJDCV010000104.1 GCA_029260675.1 Phycisphaeraceae bacterium | reverse complement strand
AAACCACGTCAGGTCGATCAGCGAATCGTCAAGTGTTGCGGTCGGGTTGCCACCCAAGTCACCCCCGCCGAGACTCGCAGAAGTGTTTCTATCACCGTTGATTGTGACGAAGCTATCCCCCAGGCCGTTGGACGCAGAATTTGGAAAAAGGCCGGGTATGTTCAAAATTGAACCGGACACCAATCTAGACCTGGCCACAGCGGACATCAGATCCCTGTCACTATCCACCGTAAACGTATTAATCACCCAGCCCGGGACGGTGGTGTTGTCCTGAAGCACGTTGACGGACAGCAACGCCTGGGCCTGGGAACAGGCGGCGGCAAACACTACGATAACGATCATGTTGCGTGACAAGGACATGGTGATACCCCGTGTAGTAGAGGATGATTTGATCGGTCCCGGTAGCACATCGATTCGCCCCCTAATGATAAGAGTTTATTATCTTGATATGTGTGTTCGAGTCAAGCCTCGTCCGCAAAATAAGTTCTATCAATCAAGGTCCATGCGGTGTGTGCCACGACGAGAAAAACCCGGGGCCGGGGTTGACCGGCTCTTTGTTACCGCCAGCCGTAGCCGTTGCATCTTGCCCGGTAAGGCCTTAGGCTCGCACGGCCGGCGAACGGACGTTTCGGCCATGTTCTCCCACGGGTCCACCCTCCTATGACGGGCAACCTCCAAACAGCACAGCCCTCGGCCAGCCCGGGCCTTGATCCGGTGCTCCAAGGCGTCGTGCTACGCCGTTTGGGTCGGTTGTTATTGACACTGCTTGCCGCCGCCGTGGTGGTTTTCGAGCATGGGTTCTTCAGGCCCCCGGCGCCGGTCTGGGTGATGCACATGCTTCAGTGCCTGGCACTGCTGGGTTACGGCCTGGAGATCGAGAGACGCCGTCGGCGCGGCGGTGACCTGTTCACCACCCCACGTGGCCGATGGCTTGAGATCGGCTTGCTCGTGTTGGCCCTGTCCGGGCTGGTCATGAGCCTGGCCGTGGCGGTCAAACCCTATTGGCACCTGATCGAAGCCGTGTCGATCTGTCTGTTCCTTTTAGAAGCCTGGCGCTTGAACGTCCTGCTGTCACGGGCGCTGGCTCGGCCGGGGATGTTACTGCCGCTGTCCTTCGCGCTTCTGATCCTGATCGGCACGCCGTTACTGATGGCTCCCCGCGCCACCCCGCACATCTTCGACCCCGCGCTAAACGCCTACATCCCTGCCGGGGAACCGATCACCTTCAGCGAAGCACTATTCACCGCCACCAGCGCGGTCTGCGTCACCGGCCTGACACTAAGAGACACCGCGCACGGGTTCACATCCTTCGGCCAGGCCGTCATCGGTTCACTCATCCAACTCGGCGGGCTGGGCATCATCATCTTCGGGTCCATGCTCGCGACACTGCTTGGACAGAGCCTCTCGCTGAAAGAAAACGTCAACCTGCGAGACATGCTCAACGACCAACCCATGCACAAGCTGCGCGGGTTTGTGCGTTTCATCGTCCTGACCACGATCGGCATCGAGTTGATCGGTGCAGCGATGTTGTACCCGCTGTGGGATGATCCCGTCGGAGGTGTCCTGACGACCGGGGAACGTGTCGGGATGAGTTTGTTCCATGCCGTCAGCGCGTTCTGCAACGCCGGGTTCGATATCACCGGGCACAGCCTGGTCGGATACCGCCACGCCATGCTCACACACGCCGTGATCCTCCCGCTGATCGTGTTGGGGGGGCTTGGGTTTCCGGCTCTTGAAAACTTATTTAGCGTCGTACGGTTCAAGTTAAGTGGCCGTCTGCGCTTCCGCCCGGTACGCCCGGGGGTGCCGGTTGACATCACCGCCGGTCGGCTGAGCCTGCACACCAGGATCGTGCTGACCGCCACCGCGGGGCTGTATCTCTGGGGCGTGGTCACCATCGGCGCCGGGCAGTTGATGCCGTATCTCCACGAATCGATGCAGCAGGGGGTCACCGCCCACGCCGACCGCCCGGACCCGCTGACCGTTTCTACCGTCGGCGGGATACTGGCGGACGCCAGCTTCATGTCCGTGACCTCGCGCACCGCAGGGTTTAATGCCATCCCTATGGACGAGCTTCAACCCGCCGGCCGACTCGGGGTGATGACCCTGATGATGGTCGGCGGCTCGCCCGGCTCGACCGCAGGCGGGTTCAAGACGACCGTGATCGCGCTGCTGGCGTTGTCCGTCATCGCCACCGTCCGTCAGCGCCCACGCGCCGAGGCCTTTGGCCGCACGATCGCCGACTCGCTGGTGCGCAAGGCCGCGACCATCGGGCTGTGTTATCTATTGCTGGTGACCGTCTCGACGATGCTGCTTTGTTTAAGTGAGCCGTTCACATTCCAGTCGCTGGCGTTTGAAGCGGTCAGCGCGTCGACCACCACCGGTTTATCGCTGGGGATTACCGGGGATTTGACCGGCTTCGGCCGGGCGGTGATCATCGCGACGATGTTCTTAGGCCGGGTCGGGCCGTTGGCGCTCTTAGGCGCCATGATCTTCTCGCACGGCACCGATCGGCCGTATCGTTACGCACACGAGGGCGTGGCGCTTGGGTAAATGAAATTATGAAGAGTAACCACAGAGATACAGAGACACGGTGAAGGAAGACGGAGTGATCCGCAGATCTCGCAGATGACGCAGGTTATAAACGAGGGTCTCGATGCCTTTGTATTCATCTGCGTAATCTGCGATATCGGTGGATTCCTCCTCATGTTTTCTCTGTGCTCCATGTTTCTTTGGTTCATCTTGGGTTAGGAGCGTGACATGCGATTTGCGGTGATCGGTCTTGGGCAGTTCGGTGCGAGGCTTGCCAGCAACCTGTCGTCGGCGGGCCAGGAGGTGATCGGGATCGACAAGGACCCGCTGCTGGTCCAGGAGATGCGCGACCGGGTGACGCTGGCGGTCGCGCTGGATGCCACCGATGAGCAGGCACTCAAGGCCCAGGGTGTCGACAACGTCGATGTCGCGGTGGTCAGCGTCGGGCGCGACTTCCAGGCCACGACCTTGGCCACCGTGGTCCTCAAGCAGATGGGCGTGCCGCGTGTGATCTCGCGGGCCAACAACCCGGTCACCGCTAAGATCCTGGCGCGGATCGGCGCCGACGAGGTGGTGATGCCCGAGGACGAGTCCGCCGACCGCTGGACACACAGGCTGGTCAGCCCACAATTCCTTAAACAGATCGAGCTGGATGCCGGGCACAGCCTCGTGGAGATGAAGACCCCCAAGGCCTGGGTCGGCCAGACGCTCGCCGGCCTACACCTCAGGGCCGAGATGGGCCTGCACGTCGTAGCGATCCGAGGCCCTTCCAGTGACGGCGCGGGCCCGGTCCGTATCCCCAGCCCGATCGACCCGCTCAAGCCCGAGGACACCCTGATGCTCATGGGCAAGGATGAAGACCTGGAAAAGATCCAGGCCTGATATAACCTAAATGCTGACATTGCCATACATCGATCAATCAGGTGCCCCGGTTCGGTGAGGTTCGCCCGTGTCGTCGTGCGGGGATACCATGTCGGTTTACCGGGTGTCGGGCTGTGATGCCCGTCCCGGCGAGGCAAGAACGCCGACGCCGACAGGCGAACGCATCAACCTGGGCTTGAAGTCGCGTCCATGAACATTGTCATCTGTGGTGCCGGTGAGGTCGGCAGGCATTGCGCCGAAGTCCTCGCGGCCCAGCACCACAACATCACCGTCATCGACCGCCGGGCGGATACGCTCTCCGAGCTGGACGACGTGCTGGACGTCAGGAGCCTGGTGGGCCACGGCGGGCACGCCAACGTCCTCCTGGAAGCCGGCTGCGCCAAGGCCGACATGTTCATCGCCGCCACCAGCGACGACGAGATCAACCTCCTGTGCGCCTCGGTCGCCAAGGCCCTGGGCGCTGGCAAAGTCATCGCCCGGGTCCACCACTCCGCCTACTTCGAGAAACGTGGCTTGGACTACGCTCGGCACCTGGGCATCGACCACCTGGTCTGCCCGGAATACTCCACCGGGCTGGCTATCGCCTCGACACTCCGCAGCCCCGGCGCGCTGGCGATCGAGCAGTTCGCCCGGGGCAAGATCGAGATGCAGCAGCTACCCGTCGGCGACGACGCCAAGGCTGTGGGCCACGAGCTGGCGGACCTCAAGCTCCCCGCCTCGGCCCGGGTCACGGCGGTTAAACGTGGTGAGGAAGCCTTCCTCCCCGACGCCCACACCGTGATCCAACGCGGCGACATCGTGATCCTCGTCGGCGAATCCAAGGGATTCGACAAGGCGAGAAAACTGTTCGACAGCGAATCCGGCCGCAGCCGAAAGGTCATCATCCTCGGCGGGACCGCCCAGTGTGTCTGGGTCTGCCGCGCCCTGAAGGGCAAGAACTTCTCGATCCGCGTGTTCGAGACCGACCCGCTGCGTGCCCAGGAGCTCAGCGGCAAGCTGGAATGGGTCACCGTCCTCAACGCCGACGCCGTCAACACCGACGCCCTCAAGGACGAGCGGGTCAACATGACCGATGCCTTCCTGGCGCTGACCGATGACGAGGAGCGCAACATCCTGGCCGCCGCACGGGCCAAGACCATGGGCGCCGCCAGCGCCGTGGCGATGCTCCAGCGATCGACCTATCAGCACCTGCTAGAACACATCGGGATCGACTGGTCATTCAGCCCGCGCACCGCGGCCGTGACCAAGGTGCTTCGGCTCCTGGACCGCGGCCCGGTCAAGCACCTGGCGACCTTGGTCGAGGGGATCGCCGAGGTCTACGAACTGGAAGTCCCGATCGGTGCGACCCGATCGGTCAACAAGCCGTTGAAAGAACTGAAGCTGCCCGCCAACACCATCCTCACCGCCGTGCAGCGCGGCGACGAGGTGTTCGTCCCCGGTGCCGACAGCCAGATCGAGCCCGGCGACACCGTCATCGCCATCGGCCCCGACAAAGCACGCAAGGAACTACGCAAGCTCTTCAGCGGGAAGTGATGCAGATTTATGATTTGTGATCTAAGATTTATGATTTTTGTTTTCTAATCCGCAACGTTCATTCTGCAATCATAAATCTCAAATTATCAATCATAAATCCATTTTCCCTCAAACCCCCTGAACCCCAGACCCCAGACCCCGCCACCCATGAACCTCCGCTACGTCACCCGCGAACTCGGCCTGGTTATGATCGTGCTGTGCCTGTGCATGGTCGCGGTGATGGGCTGGGCTGCGCAGAACTGGGCGGGGGGCGATGAGAACGAAAGGCTGGCGGCGTTGGCGTTGCTGATGAGCGCCGCGGTCGGTGCCGTCGCCGGGCTGGCGTGTTGGCTGATCGGTAGCCGAAGCGGCCAGGACTACCTGGGCCGGCGCGAGGCCTTGCTGCTGGTCGCGATGAGTTGGCTGCTGGGCGCCGCCCTGGCGGGGCTGCCGTACTACGCATGGGCATGGATCGAGAGGACCGCCCTGGTCGATCACGCATTCGGATCGTTCACCGCCTGCTACTTCGAGGCGATGAGTGGCCTGACCACCACCGGCGCGACCGTCCTCAGCGACGTCGATTCGATCCCCAAGGGCCTGCTGCTCTGGCGCGCGATGACACACTGGCTCGGCGGCCTGGGCATCGTCGTCCTCTTCGTCGCCGTCCTGCCGACCCTGGGCGTCGGCGGCAAGAAGCTCTTCCAGGTCGAGGCGCCCGGCCCCCAGCAACAGGGCGTCCGCCCGCGCATCCGAGAGACCGCTCGTATCCTCTGGCTGATCTACGTCGCACTCACCGGCGTGCAGATCCTGCTGCTTAAACTCGCGGGGATGAATTGGTTTGACTCGGTCTGCCACACCTTCGCTACCCTCGCCACCGGCGGGTTCAGCACTCACAACGCCAGCATCGGCGGGTTCAATAGCTGGGCCGTCGATCTGATCACCATCGTCTTCATGGTCCTCGCCGGCGTGAACTTCGGGCTGTACTACCAGTTCGCCCGCCGCCGCTTCGGCGCGATCTGGCACGACCCCGAGCTGCGCGTCTACTTAGGCATCCTCTTCGTGGCGACCGTCATCATCGGGTTCAGCATCTACGGCAAAACAAGCACGTCGATGACCGGCGAGCAGAATGTCCTGGGGGTCCTGGACGCCGCAAGAGAGAGCGCCTTCCAAGCCGTGTCCATCCAGACCACCACCGGGTTTTCCACCGCCGACTTCGATCTGTGGGGTTTTGTCCCCCAGGCCGTGCTGGTCACCCTCATGTTTATCGGTGCTTCCGCGGGCTCGACCGGCGGGGGGATCAAGGTTATCCGCATCATGGTCGCCGCCAAGGTCATGTTCGCCGAGCTGGAGCGGGTCTTCCGTCCCAACGTCGTGCGGACCACCCGCGTCGGCACCGGCGTGGTCGACCCCGAAATGAAGCAGGCCGTCCTGGTCTATGTCCTTGGCATCATCGTGTTGTTCCTGCTGGGGACGCTGGCGTTGAAGCTCCTGGAGCCGGCCGGCTCGCTGGACTTCACCACCGCCGCCACCGCAAGCGCCGCCTCATTAAATAACATCGGCCCGGGCCTGGGCAAGGTCGGGGCGACCCACAACTACGGCTTCTTCAGCGCACCGTCCAAGTGCGTCCTGAGCCTGCTGATGGTCCTGGGCCGCCTGGAAGTCTACGCCGTGCTCGTCCTCATACG
>JAJDCV010000103.1 GCA_029260675.1 Phycisphaeraceae bacterium | reverse complement strand
CCGTCGGCGTCGGCGACGTATTCACGGCTGCGGCTGATCGCCATCTGGATGATCCCTGCCGCGATCGGCGCCAGGAAAACGAAAAGCAGGGCCAGCAACGGGTTTACGTCCCGGCTGCGTCCGCCGAACATGAAGATCCAGCCCAGGGCGCTGATCGCCCCGGCGATGGTCGCGGCGATCGTGGAGGTCAGGGTGTCACGGTTCTTCACGTGCGCCAGTTCGTGGGCCATCACGCCTTCGAGTTCGTCGTAGGTCAGCAACGAAAGCGCGCCCTGTGTCACGGCGACCGCGGCGTGCTTTGGGTTGCGCCCGGTGGCGAAGGCATTGGGTGCCTGCTGGGGGCAGACGAAGACGCGCGGCATCGGGAGCCCGGCGTTGCGCGAGAGTCGTCCGACCATCTCGACCAGGTCCGGGGCGGTTTGTGCGTCGACCTGTTTGCCGCGCATCGTGGCGATGGCGATCTTGTCGCTGTGGAAGTACGCGATCACGTTGCCGACCCCGCCGATGACAAACGCGATGACGACGCCCTGTGTCCCGCCGAACAGGTAGCCGGCCAGCAGGATCAGGCCGAACATCATCCCCATGAGGATCGCGGTCTTGGTGTTGTTTACAAATCGGGTCATGGTTGAATCACTCCAGGTTCGAGCAAGGCGTCAGGAACGCACGCCGTGTCAATGTTTATTAATACGCAAAGCCGATGCCCCGGTTCAGGGCAGCCTAGCCTGAGGATCCCCATATCTGGGCATGCGTTTGATTGTTTGTAACGGGTTGTGTTACAGGGGCTTAATTGCTGAAAGGGCCGAAAGGCAGGGCCGCCATTTTCCAGGCGGCGACGGCCATCAGGGCGATGAACGCCAGCCTGACCTGCCTAAGCGGCAGGCTGTGGGTCAGCGAGGCGCCCAGCCGAGCGCCGGCCCAGGCGGTGGGTGCGAGCATCGCGGCGATCAACAGGCTCATCCGCCAGTCGACCGGGCTCGAGCCGTTGACGTGCTGGGTGAGTGTGGCGTTCTTGTAGATCGCGCCGATGGTCGCGCTGATGCAGATGATGGCGGAGGAGTTGCCGATGCAACTCCGCAGGGGGAGCTTAAGAAGCAGTTGTTGCAGGGGCACCGCGATCGCGCCGCCGCCGACGCCCAACAGCCCGGCGATCGTACCCATCACCGCGCCGACCGCCGAGCCCCGCACCGGTGTGACCCGTCGGCCGTCCACGCTCGCGGGCGCGGTGCTATCGCGCAATTTCTGAATATTCATTACGATCACATACACCAGAAACACCGCCAGCAAGCGCCCCAGCCAACGCCCGCCGTCGGCCCCTTCAAAGATCGGCAGGTTGCTCACCCAGACCCCGACCACGACAAATACCAGCGCCGCCGGCAGCATCCACACCAGTGCATCGGCGACCAGGGCCCCGGCCTTGCGGTGGCGCAGTGTGGCGGGCACGGAGACGACAACATTCACGATCATCGCGGCCGCTTGGAACAGGTGCTGGTTCGGCTCGGGCGTGCGGTCAAACGAGAACAGGATCGCCAGCCCGGGGATCATCACCACGCTGCCGCCGACCCCCAGCATCCCCCCGAGTATGCCCGCGATCACGCCGAGCAATACCAGCGAAATCAGCGCGACGGGATCGGATAGCAATAGGATCATACGGCTTGGGTTCCGTGGTCAGGTGGCTGGTGGTGTGTGGACCTTTGACTCGACTTCCGCCAGCCGATCGGGCACGGTTCGGCCGGCCAATTCGTAGCACATCTTCTCGTATTGATCGGTCACGCGCTCCCATGAATAAACTTTGGCGGCGTGTTCGGTGGCGTGTGTGCGGTACTCTTCGACCTCCTGGGGGTGGTTCAGCACGTGTTCGAGTACCGACAGTAATGCGTCGGCCCCGTCGGCTCCGTCGTAGCTCAAGCCGTTGCTGTCAATCGTCTGGAGGTTGACCGGGGTGTTGTTGACGATGCAGCAGTTGCCCATGGCCATGGCCTCGATCAGGGCCGGGTGCGTACCCCCGACCCCGGTGGTGGCGGCGTAGGCGTAGGCGTTGGATCCCAGCTCACGGTAGCCCTCCCCGAAGACGTACCCGGTGAAGATGATCCGCTCATCATTGCCCGCCAGATCACGCAGCTCTTGCTGGTAATCTTCTGCGTAGGGCGCGTCGCCGACGATCACGCATTTCATGTCGGTCTTGGTTTTGCTAAACGCCTCGACCAGGTGGTGTGCGTTGTTTTCCGGGACGAGCCTGCCGACGAAGAGGATGTAGCGTTGCGGCTCCAGGCCGTATTGCGCGAGCGTTTCACCGGGGGGGAGTTTTTCGATGTCCGAGCCGTAGACGATGTAGGGCGGGGCCTTGCCGGTCTTGTCCTTGTAGTAGGCCTGCACCAGCGGGCTGTCGGTGAGGTACAGGTTCGGCCCGAACTGCGCGAACCACTCAGCGAAATGGATGTATCGTTTGGCGAGGGGGTTCCACTTATCGCGCTTCCAGTCGAGCCCGTCGACGTTCAGCGCGGTCTTGGTCCCGATCAGGCGGGGTATCCAGGTGACCGGGCTGTTCCCCGCGATGAAGTAGAGCCCGACGTCGTAGCCTTCTTTGAGCGCGTGAAGCGAGGAGAGGAAGCTGTGAACAAGGGTGTCCAGGTATTTGTTCTGGATGGTCGGGAGCTTGACCAGGCGCATGCCCAGGTAGGTGTTGTCGGGATGGGTGATGTGGTGAGATCGGCAGTAGACGGTGACGTCGTGGCCTCGCTGGGCGAGGCGTTGGCCCAGCTGCTCGACGCAGGTCTCGAACCCGCTGTAGCTGGCGGGGATCCCGCGTGTCCCCATCAGGGCGATCTTCATGTTTGGCTTGCCTGGATTCATCGAAGCGGGACAGTATAGGGGATCGTGCCTTGAGCGCACGGGGGGGCGGGTCTAGGATGGCGCGCCGCAGGATGTTTTGACGGTTTGAAAGCCTATGGACGAGCAGACACTCCCGAATCTGATCATCGCCGGCGTAAACAAGGCCGGGACCACCTCGCTGTATGCGTACCTGGGGCAGCACCCGGACATGGGGGCGTCGGCGGTGAAAGAGACCTGCCACTTCCTGCCGCTGCGTTACGGCGAGCCGATGCCGGGGATCGAGGCTTACCGCGCCCAGTTCGCTCGTGTCGCCGATCGGTCGGTACGGTTTGAGTCCACGCCGGGGTATTTTTATGGCGGTCGGCCGTTGATCGACGGGCTGCGCGAAGCGTTGGGGGATGACTTGAAAATCGTACTGGTCTTCCGCGAGCCGGTCGGTCGGCTGGTGTCTTTCTACAACTTCAAGAAAAGCACGCTCGAACTGCCGGCGGACCTGACGTTGGGGGATTACGTCGAGCGCTGCCGGGCGATGGATGAGGGGGCGCTGCGAGAGCGGGCGAATAACCCGTGGTTCGGGCTGGCCGGCGGGAAGTATGCGGACTATCTGCCTCCGTGGGTCGAGGCGTTTGGCGATCGGTTGAAGGTGATGTTCGCGGAGGATCTTCGGCATGACCCCAGGGGCGCGTTGCGGGGGTTGTTCGAGTTTGTCGGTGTCGATCCTGACTACGCGGGCCGGGTCGATCTGAGCATCGAGAACAAGAGCACGGATTACCGTTTCGCCGGGGCGCAACGTCTGGCGTTGGCGGTCAACCGGGCCGGCGAGCGGTTCTGGCGTTCGCACCCCAAGGTCAAGCGATCGCTGCGGCGGGTGTATTACACGTTGAACGGCCGGGCGTTTGAGCAAGAAGACAACTCGGCTGTACTTGACGAGCTGCGACATGTTTATGAGCCCTGCAACGAGCGGCTGGCTAAGCAGCTCCGCGCCGCGGGGTACGGCAAGCTTCCTGGTTGGTTGACGCGGAACGTGGTGGGGGAGGCGGTATGATCGCGCAGCTCGATGGCGATTACATCAAGACACGCCCGGCCAAGGCGCTGTCGCGTCTGGTGGCGCACCTGCTATTGCAGGGCCGACCACTGACGACCTCGATGCGATGGCTCAACCCTTTGTTGATGGCGCAGTACGGCTTAGCCAAGCGCTTGCCGATGCTCCGGCGGGTGGATTCCCCGGTGTTCGTGTTGGGCACCGGGCGCAGCGGGACGACGGTTCTGGGCAAGGTCCTGGGGATGCACCGGGACATGCTGTTTCTTAACGAACCCAAGGCGCTTTGGCATTCGGCCTGCGGGTTGGACGATGTGATGGGGAGCTACCAACTCGGCGAGGCCCGATATGCGTTGGGGGCCGACGATGCGGATGACGCGACCCGGCGTGCAATCCATAAGCTTTACAGCTACGCGCTGCTGGTCACGGGCTCCGGGCGGGTGCTGGATAAGTACCCCGAGATGATCTTCCGCGTGCCGTTTGTTAAGGCGATCTTCCCCGACGCGAAGCTGTTGTTCCTTGTACGTAACGGGTACGACGCCTTGCGTTCGATCACGACGTGGTCGCAGCGGGCCGGCCGTCGGTCGGCTCAGGGTATTGAAGACTGGTGGGGGCTGGATAACCGCAAGTGGAATCTGCTGGTCCGGGACGTGGTGGCGAAGGATGATGCGCTGGCGGATCGTGCGGAAGCGATCGCGGGGTTGGCACGGCACGAGGACATGGCCGCGGTTGAGTGGGTCGTGACGATGAGAACGGGCCTGCGTTTGCAGGAAGAACAGCCGGACCAGTTGCACGTCGTGCGGTATGAGGCGTTATACCAAGAGCCGCAAAGCGTGTTGCGGGGTGTCTGTGAATACTGTGGCTTGCGTGATGACCCGAAATTTCTCGCTTATGCCGGGCGTACTTTGTCGCCCGTCCCGGCGAGGCCTGCCGCGGAGCTTGACCCGGTGATCCGAGATGTTTTCATTGATACGATGGACAGGCTGGGTTACGTCGACGGTCCCTCACCCACCCAGACGCCTGCGTAACGCCTCGAATAAACTCTTGGATCGGCGCAGATTTAAGAGCAGTGCGAGGCCACTTTTCATAACCCACGTCAGCCGGCACCAGGCATGCGACCACCACGGCGCCGAGACTGTTTCGATGTCATACCCGTGCCGGGTGAGGCTTTCCCCTGCGATCCGTTGGCAGACAGCGATTTCAGTCGGTGTGAGGCCGCCGTGTCTCCATCGCCCGGCCGCGGCGGGGTCGAGCCCTGTCTCTGTTGGGCGGTCCGTTTCATGTGACGACCCGACGCGGGGCACCTCAAGCATCGCCGGGTCGAATGAGATATCAAGCCTGTCGCAGATCATCCGGACCTGTTTTTCAGGATCGGTAAGCAGATCCTCGAAACGCACCGGCGTCAACCGTCCGCGGTCGGCGAGCCGGTCCCCTGCCTGGGTCCCGCTGCGCCAAAGCAGGCTGATCGTGATCGGGTGATACCCCGCCCAGGTGCGCAGGGCGTTGAACCAGGGCGTGCCTTTCGCGCCCAGACGCCGGCGCTTCCAGCGGTTCTTCTGTGACAGCAGCACGTCACGTGGGTCGCGCACGATCACCACCACCCGGGCGTCGGGGTAGAGATCCAGCAGCTCGTGGAGGTAGTAGAGGTTGCGCGGGGTCTGGTCGCAGCCGATTGTTTTTCCGTTGACTGCGGCTTCATTTTCCATGAACGCGGCGAAGACCTTCGGCGGGGTGGTCGGGCTGGGGATGGCGTTGATTAGCGCGGCCGCCTCGTCGCGGTAGGCGTCGGGGTTCCGTCGGGCGAAGTACCCGTCGCGTTGGATCGTCAGGAGATTCGCCGCCAAGGTGATCGCCGCCTTATGCCCGATCGGCTTGGGCTCCCGGCCGGCGTTCCAGAGCTGCTCGAAGAAGTG
>JAJDCV010000102.1 GCA_029260675.1 Phycisphaeraceae bacterium | reverse complement strand
CGGGCAGCAGCTCGACGGCGTCCTCGGCGACCACATCCGCCTCGGCGTGACCGGCGAGCCGTAGGGCCCCGGCGATGATCATCCCGGAGACCTGGGAAGACTCGGACAGCTCAAGTGTCCCGGTCACCCGCAGTGTACCCGTGAAATGGCCCATGATCAGTGCGTCGTTGTCCAAGGTCAGTTCACCGCTGATGCGGCAGTCCGGGCCCAGGACCGTCTTGTTTGTTCGCGCGTCGCTCATCTGAAAAACTCCTTCTAGGGATGCCGCCGAACCGCTTCGGCGAAGCATCCCCTTCATCGGGTGCTTAGGTGGATTTATCCAAAAGTAAAATCGCCCCCGGTGGCCGACCCGGTTGGGCGGTATTCTCGGACTTGAGCGGGGCATTGGATGTATTGGTACACACGCCGATAAGCCGGTATGTTGGCCCGGATGGACCCGATGAAGCGGATGCGAATCCTGAAGCAGCACGTCCAGACCGACCGGATGCTGGGTGTGAGCTCGGTGCCGATGGGGGCGGGGCGATCTCTTGAGCCCGAGGAGACCAGTGGCTCAGGCGTGCAAAGCAATCGGTCTGTGCCCCGTACCACGGTGCCGCTAACGGTTATGGATCGGCAAGAGAAGATCGACGCCTTGGATGCGATGGATCGGCAGGAGGTCCGAGGTTGTTCAAAGTGTGTTCTGTGTGAGGGGCGTATCCAGACGGTGTTCGGGGAGGGCGACCCGGATACCGCGATCATGTTTGTCGGCGAGGGGCCCGGGCAGAACGAGGACGAGCAGGGCAGGCCGTTTGTCGGTCGTTCCGGCGACCTGCTGGAGAAGCAGATCCAGGCGATGGGATTTCAACGGTCGGAGGTCTACATCGCGAACGTGGTCAAGTGCCGCCCGCCGAACAACCGCACGCCGTTGGCCGACGAGGTCGAGGCCTGTTCCGATTATCTTCGTCGGCAGATCGAGATCATCCGGCCGAAGGTCATCATCACGCTCGGCGGGCCCGCGGCGAAGCTGGTGCTGGGGATCAAGGAAGGCATCACCCGGGTCCGGGGCACGTGGCACGAATACCCCGGGGTTCAGCCGGCGGTCCCGGTCATGCCCACGTTCCACCCGGCGTACTTGCTGAGGCAGTACACCCAGGAGAACCGGGCGAAGGTCTGGTCGGATCTCAAGGCGGCGCTCAAGCGGCTTGAAGACGAGCCGGGCTGATAGGTCGCGGAGCGATTCGAGGCTCTATTGCGGGGCGGTGTGTGTTTCGTGGCGGGAAGTCCTGGTTGTTTATGCGGATCGTGCCCGCGGCATGGGCGTCGGGCTTGCGCCGGGCGCGATCTTCACATCTTGATCCAACATCAAGAGCAACTGCTTTCTGCTGGTGACCATCAGTTTTCGGTAGATGCTCTTGACGTGGACGTGGATCGTGTTTGGCGAGCGCTCCAGCGTCTCGGCGATCTGGCGTTCGGTTTCGTACTGCTGTAACCGTTTCAGCACGATGTGTTCCGTGGCGCTTAGCCGACCCAGCAGTTCTTCGATCGGGAGGATGGTCGCGATCGGGTCTTGGGAGTCCGGTGATCGGCCCATGCGTCTGAGTTCGCGGTGATGGCCCTGCTGGATCATGCGGGATGCCTGGTCTGTAAACCGTTCCAGCCGGTCCAGGTCCTCGGGGACAAACGGTGGCTGGTTTTCGCGGCGCAGGAACAACACGAGACACAACGGCTGGCTCGACAAGGCCAAACGAAGTGATGTGGGGTTGGCGCGGATATCGGCCTTCAATAATTCCTCTGTCACCTCGCGGCAGCGCTCGGCGTCGGTGGGGCGGTCGGGTATCAACAGGCGGGGGTCGTCCTGGATCGGTCTGTTGTCCTGACGCCAGATATTTGAGCGGGTACCGGTGGGCCATTTACGGAGCAACTGCTGCTGCTCGGGTGTGAGACCCAGGCCGCGTGACCCCACATAGACGCACTGTATCTGCGAGCCTTGTTCCCGGATCAAAGCGACGGCCCCATCGGCCCGGATCACACGCATCAGGGGGCCCACGACGTGAGACAGCGTGCCGTATATGGGGGATTCAAGGTCTCGAAGTATCTGTGTTAAATCCAACATCGTATGCCCCGCGCCCATCCAGGCCCATGCCTTCGAGGCTAATTCTTTGAAACGAAGGGGTTCATGCCCGGGTCTGAATTCGGTTTCAGATGGAGTGCGGAGAGGCTAAAGTGCCAGAACATGACACTGCCCGCATGAAAAACCTAAAATACAGCACTTGCGTCGCGGGGTTTCGTGACCGATCATGCTTTAGACGTGCCCGCGTGGGAGTGCGTTCCCGGGTGATATGCCATCGGGACGGCGCATGTCTTCGATCATCTTACATCAGGGTATACCAATGTTTACGAATCGATTGAATGGGGTGTCCGTTCTCAAGAGGCTGGTGGGCTGCGTGCTGATCCTGGTGTGTGCGGGATCGAGTCTGGCCCACGAGACCGATCAGTACACGGTCCCGGTTGGCGAGGAGTTCGTGGATCTGGGGGATTACTTCAACGATTACTTCATTACCGCGGTCGAGGAGGGTGTGCGAAGGGCCAACCGGCGGATCGACATCGCCTTGGGCGGGGACGGCAGCCAGTTCGACCCCGCGGATCGCCGGTACGGGTCGGGCGTGCTTAGGACTTACGACACCAGCACCGGGGGGCAGGGGTTGAGCTACCTTTACTCCGGCGAGGCGATCGCGCATTACGTGCGGCGGTCCATCCCCGATGCGGTGACACTGATTGAAGGGTTGGAAAGGGAACTGCACAGCAAAAAGGTGACCGAGCAATACCCCGACAAGGTCGTGGCATACCACCCATCTGACTTCGATTGCGTCTACGCCAAGGCCCACTTCCCGCTGGACCCGCGGTCGATATTCAGGCTGTGGCGTGCGTCGAGCGTCAAGGTCAACGGCACCTACATGGGCACGGATAAGATCGGGCATTTCGTGGATATGGGCTACCACTACTACAAGGTCTACAACCGGCTGCGTAATGGGAAGGGGCTTGGGGAGCGCAAGGCGATGGACGGTGCTGTCCACGCATTCGACACCGGGCTGCTGTCAGAATCTTCCGTGCTGGGTTACGCCACGGCGGGGGCGTACTCGAATGCGGATATGACCTCGAATTACGTCGGCAGCCTGTTCTACCGCAACCTTACCGAGCCGGTGAGGCTCAAGGGCAAATTACGACCGCCGGTCGTGGTCCGCAGCGGGGATTACTGGAAAGTCAACGACTACGTCAAGGGCGAGCCCGGCTTCTTCTCCTGGTTCATCACCGATCACTACGACGAGGCGCTGAACCCAAGCCATTTCGAGAAGGGGATGCAGAACGCGATGCGTAAGGCCATCACCAAGCGTTGCGAGAGCCTAGCGGACTGGTACGCCGACGAAAACGGCGACCGTAGGCCGCCTAGCTACTTCCGAAACAAGATGTATGAATTGACCACGTACTACAACAGCGATTACGGCCACTCGCGCAAGTTCGACGAGCTGATCAACCTCGGCGATGTCTGCGAGGAATCGCTGAGCCAGTGAGCCCGGCGGGTTGTGACTGGCTGGTTTATGTCACAGAATACCCTTTCAAATTTATAAAATTTAATACAGCAGTATGTTGCGATGCCATTGCCCGTGATGGTTTGGCGTGTGAGACGGCGTATCTGGCTCAAGTCAGACCCCCGTGAGGGTCGATAACCCATTCGTGGGGCGGTTTTTCGCCGTCTCCAGCGAGGCGAGCCCCCCCATGGGACAGATCACCACAGGCACCGGCCTGATCAGCGGCATTGATATCGCCGGTCTGGTCGACCAGCTCATTGCTCTAGAGTCGCGCCCGAGGCAGCTCGTCGAGCAGCGCTACGCGGTCCTCACCGCGCAGCAGACCGCCTTCCAGGACGTCAACGCCAAGCTCCTGGG
>JAJDCV010000101.1 GCA_029260675.1 Phycisphaeraceae bacterium | reverse complement strand
TCATCTTCCTCGATGAGATCGACAAGATCGCGGTCTCGGGCGGGTCCGGTGGGGCCGGGGGTGCGGGCGGGGGCGGGTCACCGGATGTGTCACGTCAAGGGGTACAGCGCGACCTTCTGCCGATCGTCGAGGGCACCCAAGTTACGACACGCTACGGCGTGGTCAAGACGGATCACATCCTGTTCATCGCGGCCGGCGCTTTTCATTCGGCGTCGGTCAGTGACCTGATGCCCGAGTTGCAGGGGCGGTTCCCGATCCGCGTGGAGTTGTCGCCGCTTGGCGAGAGCGACTTCGTGCGCATCCTCACCGAGCCGGGCAACGCATTACCCAAGCAGCAACAGGCGCTGTTGCAGGTCGAGGGGATCGAAGTGGTGTTTGAAGAATCGGGGATCCAGGCCATCGCCCAGATCGCCGCCAAAGCCAACGCGACACTTGAAAACATCGGTGCCCGTCGGCTGATGACGATCGTGGAGAAGGTGTTCGAGCAGATCAACTTCGACGCCCCGGAGATGGCGGCAAGGGGTGAGACCGCGTTGACCATCGACGAGCGCTTCGTCCGCGACCAGGTCCAGGCGATCGCGGATGATAAGGACTTGAGTCGGTTTGTGCTGTAACGTGTAACTCGGGTGATGAAGATAGGTGAAGCCGATGCAATTATTACTTCTGATACCGGCGGTCCTGAGTTTCCTGTTGCTGGGGGCGCACTTCCTGCGTGACGGGAGTCTGGTATTGACGGGGGTCTCTCTGGCGGTGCCTGTATTGCTGATCCCACGCCGCTTCGTCGTTCGGACTTTACAGGTGCTGCTAGTGGTTGCGATTCTTCTGGCTTTGATGCTACTCCTGACCCAATATCGATGGGTGTTGTTGGCGATACAGGAGTTGCTGGTGATCGCGGCCTTGCTGGCCACGGTACTACTGATTCCGCACCGCTGGTTGCCTCGGGTGTTGCAGGTGGTGCTTGTGATCGCGGCGCTGGAGTGGCTCCGGACCGCGGTTATGCTGGCGGAAGATCGGATGGCTGAGGGGGATCCCTGGAAGCGGATGGCGATCATCCTCGGCGGGGTCGCGCTGTGGACGCTCTGTTCTGCGCTGTTGTTCGAGACCCCCCCGCTTCGTCGGCGTTACCGCCGAGCCAAGATAGAACGTGACCCCCCGCGTGCGGATGCGGTGTAAATGTATTCCGTCATGTCGTTTGTTTTGTTCAGCGGGCGATCGCAGATCGTCGGCGTTGTCCCGTTGGGCTAACAAGCGGATCAGCGACACGTCGCTTAATAATAGCTCTCGCCACTATCTACTTACAGAACTCGCCCTAATTCACGACCTGACCGTCGTCGCCGAGTGTGAAAGCGGTGCCCGGTTCATCGGCACCGATATCGAGAGTGAAAATTGGCTCGACGGAACCCAGCAGCGAGGCGGTTGATTCGGATGACTGGGTGCTCGTGGCGGCGACCAAGGCGGCGCTTCGGACCCTGGCTGTCCTGTTGGCCTGCCTTTGAATCTTGGCTAGTGCGTTCCCGCGTGCGGCGAGTTGGGAGGCCCGGCCGGGGAGTTGCCAGTCCTGGTTTTTCAGCCTCGGGATGTCGTTATTGACACTGAGCCGGGACGTCCCGTTCATCACCCAGGCCTGCTGCTTGCCGGTCTTGACATTGCGGTAGAGGATGTCGTATCGGTTGTCGGCCTCGGCGCTGTAGTCCGCGACGCCGGTCATCACCCAACTGGTATCCGCGAGTGCGAGGATCCCGACGGCCTGCTTGAGTGTGCCGTCCACGGGGTTCAGCAGCCAGGCCTTGTTCTGCCCGCCGCTATCGTTACGCCAGAGGACGTCGACCGCGCCGTCACGGTCCAGGTCGGCCAGCCCACCGATGTACCAGTCCTTACCGGGCTGGTTATCCAGGCGTAAGCTCCCCATCTCTGCCGTGCCGTCCATCGTCCAGGCGACGTTCCTGCCGTTCTTGGCATTACGCCAGAGGATGTCGATGTTGCCATCGTTGTTGATGTCGCCAAGCCCGCCGACGGAAAGGTTCTGGTTGGGCACGGTGCGCAGTGTCTTGACGCTGACGAAGTTCGAGCCGTTCATCAGCCAGACCTTGTTCTGGCCGTCGAAGGCGTTGCGCCAGAACAGGTCGTTGTGGCCGTCCTTGTTGAAGTCACCGACCGCGGCGATGTACCAGGTCGTGTTGTTGACATTTTTCAGGGCCGTGACGCCGGCTGCCTTGTCGAAACCTGTCATTTCCCACATCGCGTCTTTGCCGGTTTTGAAGTTGCGCCAGACCAGGTCGGCGAACTTGTCGCCGTTGAGGCTTTCCTTGGCGGGACCTACCTCGACGGTGATCGTCGCCTGGGTCGTGTTGCCGTCGTGATCCTCGGCCTCGACGGTGACGGTCACGGTCTCGGGCACGCTGCTGCCAATGGTGATGAGGGTCAGTTGGCCATCCGCGCTGACGGTCGGCACGACCCGGCTAGGGGCCGATGAGCTGATCAACTTGTAACTGAGCTCCTCGACGCGGGTGATCGAGTTGATAGTGACCAAGTCTCTGTCATCAGGAAACCGGTCATTAGGAAACGGATCGCCATTAGGTTGGTTACGCAGGGGGAGGTCGGTGAAAGCGGGGTGCAGAGAGTTTGCATTCCAGACCGGTGTCTGTGCGATCAGGTCGACGACGGCCATGCCATTGCCCAGGACCTGGCCGAACACGGTGAACCCGCCGTTCTGGTTATCGAGGTTGGCGGAGTTGTCGCCCATATTGAAGAACGACTGATTGGTGGCGCTGTCGGGCCCGCCTACTGGATTGCCTTGGCCATCAAAACCAGGAGCAACTTTCGCCATCGCCAGCGTGCCGCGCAGGTTCGATCGGCCGAACTCGTTGACAACCGGTGGCCCCTGGAAGATAGGGTCGTAGTTGTTGGGAGCGGTAAACTCGAACCCGCCGCCCTGTAAAACGAACGGTGTATTATCTGCATTAAGCGCCAGCCGGTGGAAGAACGTGCCGTCGAAGTCGCCGCGGTCAACGTAGCCCAGGAAATTGAGCACGGTGTTGGTGGCTTCCAGGTCGAGCAGCTCGACGTCGAACGTGTCGAAGCCCTCGATGTCGTAGCGGACGACGGTGCCGGGGATGTCGGTGTCGTCGAAGAAGTTGGTCAGGTTGATGGACGCGGTCCCGCCGGAGGCCGGGAGGTGCTGATCGGGGATGGCGGTGGTGAGCACGGCGCTGAGCAGGTGGCGTGGCTCCAGCTCTTGCACAGCACAGGGGCGCTGCGACTGATCCTGTGTTGTGTGACGATCATCTGAACGAACAGAGGCGGATGCTCCGCCCCCGCGTGCCCAAGTCAGTAAACGCTGATAGGTGTTGAAACTCATCGGCCTGATCGCCTCCCGTGAAGGTAAAGATGCGGGCGGGCAGTAAATCCAAGACGGGTCGGCCCGTCTGACGGTGAATGCTGTCTGGCTGTCGCCTTCCGCCGGAACCTAACTAATAGCACGCCCTAGCAAGCGTGCAAACATATTTATACTGAATCATCCGTGACCGATAAGAATAGTCCCAGCCGGCTGGAGGGTCAACCTGAAACAGGCATAAGCGGTTAAATCGTTTCAGGTTATGCCCCACTCACCCCCCCGCGATCCGCCATAATCCGCATAACCCGTCACAGACCGATCCAGGCCCGGTGCCAGACAGGTGGCACGCCGTAGGTGTACGGGTCTTGTATGGGTGGTTACACTCGGGGTGATGTTGGCCCAGATCCATAGTTTCGTCCTGGCGGGGATCGACCCGCTGGCGTGTGAGGTCGAGGTCGATATCGCCGACCAGGGGCTTCCCAAGACCACGATCGTGGGCTTGCCGGACGCGGCGGTGAAGGAATCGATCGAGCGGGTGCGCTCGGCGATCATCAATAGCGGCTACCCGTTCCCGATGTCTCGTCTTCTAGTGAATCTTGCGCCGGCGGACATCCGCAAGGAAGGCCCGATCTTCGACCTGCCGATCGCGGTGGGTCTGCTGCTTGCTGGGCAGGTGGTGCAGACCCAACGTCATAAGCGGCTGTTGTTCGCCGGTGAGCTGGCGCTGGACGGAAGGGTCCGCGCAGTCAGCGGGGTGGTCAACCTGGCGATCCTTTGCAAGAAGCTCGGGCTCGACGGCGTGGTCGTCCCGGTCGAGAACGCCAGCGAAGCCTCGGCAGTCGATGGCGTCGAGGTCTACCCGGCGGACACGCTTTCCAGTGTCGTTGGTTTCCTCAACGAGCAACACGAGATCGAGCCATTGCCACTGGTGGATACGGATGAGCTACTCAACGGCAACGGGGTCTGCGCCGACTTCGCGGATGTGCGTGGGCAGGAGGCGGTCAAGCGCGCGATGCTGATCGCGGCGGCCGGGGGGCACAACGTATTGATGATCGGTCCGGCGGGGACCGGCAAGACGATGATGGCCAAGGCCCTGCCCGGGATCCTCCCCCCGCTGTCGCGCGAGGAGGCGCTGGACGTCACGCGGATCTATTCAGCGATCGGGCAGGTGCCCAAGGGTCAGCCGTTGATCGCCGCACGCCCGGTCCGCTCGCCTCACCACACCGCAAGCAGCGTCGCGGTCGTCGGCGGCGGCGCGATCCCAAGGCCCGGCGAGGTCAGCCTGGCTCACCACGGCGTCCTCTTCCTCGACGAGATGCCCGAGTTCTCCCGCGCGGTGTTGGAAACCCTCCGCCAACCGCTTGAAGACAGCCACGTCACCATCGCACGGGCCCACGGGTCGGTACGCTTCCCCGCAAGGTTCATGCTCGTCGCCGCGATGAACCCGACACCCAAGGGCGCGGCACCCAACGACGAGACCAGTCAACGCCAGATGGACCGCTACCTGTCGCGCATCTCCGGGCCGTTGATTGACCGGGT
>JAJDCV010000100.1 GCA_029260675.1 Phycisphaeraceae bacterium | reverse complement strand
AGCGTCGGGCAGGAACTGCACATCCCCCGCTGACGCATCCCACACCCAACGGAACCCCGACGTGACCGTGACTGATTCACAAACCCGCACCGGTGCCTCTCTATGTTCGCCAAGCTGTTGACGGCCCTGGTGCTCGCGGTGGTGATCGGGGCGGCTGTGTTCAATATGCGCCAGCAACGCCTGGAATTGATGAACGAGATCACCCGTCTGCACGGGCAGATGAACCGCGACCGCCAGGCGACCTGGGACACCCAGGTCCGTATCGCCAACCGCACCGGCCCCGATGCGCTGCACGACGCGCTGACGCGCGCAGGGATGCAGATGGAGCCCACGGTGATAAAGAACGATGACGCCGACGAGCAGACGGCACCTCTCGCCGACACCTTGTATGAGTGAAGGAGCCCCCCTATACACCGAAGCGAACAGCCAGCCGCCGCTGAGGCCAGGCGGCGCCGTGACCGAGGTGGACCGCAGCCCCGCCCGGGTGCTGCTGGTCGGGCGGGTGATGATTGTCGGGGTCACCGTGGTGCTGCTGGCTCTGCTCGGTCGGGTGGTGCAGCTACAGACGCACCCCGAAGAACGGCTCGCCGCAAAGCTGGGGTCGCAGCAGAGCACCCGGTCGCTTCCGGGGCGGCGTGGCACGATCCTGGACCGGCGTGGCCGGGTGCTGGCGACGACCCGAGTCGCGCAAAAACTTTTCGTCGACCCGGTCCTGATCATCGACCGCTCCAGCTTCTCGGAGAAGGCGGGCTACGGGCTTGGGTATAACCCGGTCGACATCGAGCTGGCCATGGCCGCACGCCCAAAGAGCCGGTACATCGTGCTGGACCGCCGATTAGACGACCAGCGGAGCGAGTTACTGAAAAACCTGGACCTCCCCGGGCTGGCGACCGACCCGGTGCTGATGCGCGATTACCCCCAGGGCGCCCTGGCGGGCCAGCTGATCGGGTTCGTAGGTGCCGACGGCAAGGGGCTGGAGGGGTTGGAGAAGGTCAACAACAAACGGCTCACCGCCACCGCCGGGCACGTCAGCTATCAACGAGACGCGCGAGGCCGGGCGCTCTGGGTCACGGCAGACAACTACCAGATGCAGACCGACGGCGCGAACCTGCGCCTCTCAATCGACGCGGTGATCCAATCGATCGCCGAAGCGAATCTCGCTAAGGCGGTGCAGCAGTACCAGGCCGAGGCCGGCCAACTCGTGGTGATGGACCCCCAGACCGGGGAGGTCCTGGCGATGGCGAACTACCCGGCGTTCGACCCGGCGACCTTCAACAAGGTCAAGCCCGACGTCCGGCGTAACCGGGTGGTGACCGACGTCTTCGAGCCCGGGTCGATCTTCAAGCCGATCATCTGGTCCGCCGCAACTCAACTCGGTGCCGCCGACCCCAACGAGATCATCGACACCACCACGTCCGGCGTGCACCGCACGAGCAAGGGCCGACGCCTGCGGGACGCCAAGCCGCACGGGCGGATCACCTGGGACGAAGTCCTGATCTACTCCAGCAACATCGGCATGTCGATCGTCGCCGAGCGCGTCGGTGCCGAGAAGCTGCACGAGGCGATGGTGCGCTTCGGGTTCGGCAAACCGACCGGCTCGGGCCTGCCCGGCGAGGTCGGCGGGGTCGTACACCCCTTAAAGAAGTGGACCCACTACTCGGTGACCAGCGTCCCGATGGGCCAGGAAGTCAGCGCCACACCCTTGCAGATGGTCCGTGCGTTCAGCGCAATCGCCAACGGCGGTTTGCTGTTGACGCCCACGGTCATCCCCGTGCATGGGCCCGCGAGCACCCCGCCCAAACCCTCGATCCGCGTGCTGGATCAGCGGATCGCGGACTACACACGCTCGGTCCTGCGACGCCAGGTCACCCAGGGCGGCGGGCAGAAGGCCAACTCCGATCTGTACGACCTGTTCGGCAAGACCGGCACCGCGCAACTCCCCAACTTCAAACAGGGCGGCTACTACCAGGACCAGTACGTCTCGTCCTTCATCGCCGGGGCCCCCGCCGATGCACCCAGGCTGGTCGTGGGTTGTTTCATCCACCGCCCGGACAAGTCCATCGGGCACTACGGCGGGACCGTCTCCGCACCGGCTGTCAGGCAGGTCATGGAGCAGAGCCTGATGTACCTGGGCGCGCCGACAAACAACGCCAACGATACCGAAGCCAACCCCGGACACATGGTGATGAACCGATAATAACGCCGGTATTTGTCATTACGAGCCCCACCCGCTAGCCTGACGGGTCTGATCAGGTCAATTATTATCTAAGTAAGGCCGAACCCCGCATATGGAACAGCAAGCCCCCACGCTCATGGAGACGCCGTTCCACGGGTTCCACACCGAGCACGACGCCAAGCTCATCGACTTTGCCGGCTGGGAGATGCCGATCCGCTACGGGTCCATCATCGACGAGCACAAGCAGGTCCGGAACCTCGGCGGGCTGTTCGACGTCTCACACATGGGGCGGATCGAGTTTGCCGGCAAAGACGCCCAGCGCTACCTCGAACGCCTGCTGACCCGCCGGGTCGGTGACATGGAAGACTTCACCTGCCGGTACAGCCTGATCTGCAACGAGGACGGCGGGGTGAAGGACGACGTGCTGGTCTACCGCTTCCCCGACAAGTGGATGCTGGTCGTCAACGCATCCAACCGTGAAAAACTCCTGGACCATTTCGACGATGTGAAAGACGGCCTGACCGTCAAGATCAAGGACAAGACCGAGTCCACCGCAATGATCGCCATCCAGGGCCCCAAGGTCATGGACATCATCGCGAAGGTCTCGCAAGAAGTGCCGTCACTCAAGCGGTACAGCTTCTGCGTTAAGAGCCTTTTGACCATGAAGATCGTCATCAGCCGCACCGGATACACCGGCGAGGATGGCGTCGAGGTGATCCTCCCAGCCAAGATGGCCGGGTCGGCGATCAAGCTGCTGCTCAAGGACCAGGGCGACACCACCGTCAAGCCCTCCGGCCTGGGCGCACGCGATTCGCTGCGCATCGAAGCGGCGATGCCGTTGTATGGCCACGAGATCGACGAAGACACCGACCCCTTCACCGCGGGTCTGGATTTCGCCGTCAGCCTCGACAAAGATAAAGAAGAAGACGGCGAGCCCTTCATCGGGCAGGACGCGCTGCGGGCCATCAAGAAGCAGGGCCTTCAGCGCCAACTCGTCGGCGTCAAACTCAAGGGCCGACGCACCCCCCGCCAGGGCAACGCGATCTATAAAGAAGGCAAACAACTCGGGGCCGTCACCTCCGGCTGCCTCTCACCCACGCTCGGCTACCCCATCGCCCTGGCCTACGTCACACCCAACGCCTGCACCCTCGGCGACAAGGTCCTGATCGCCGCCGGCTCCAGCCGCGTCGACGGCGAGATCGTCGGGTTGCCGTTCTACAAGCGTGCTACCTAGCCGTATCACACAAGCCAATCGAATAGAAACCCTTCCGTTTAGCGGCGGATCGTAGATCCGAGCGTTGGCTAGATCCGTAAAAATTCATCAGTAACGGGGGTAACGTTTAGCCGCCGCGGCCACGCGGCGATCACCGGGGGTGGCCGCCCGGGCTGAACCTTTGCACAGCGCTATGGATATGTCGAAGCCGATCTAGCGGCCTGGATCGGCGATCTGCGATCGCCCGCTAAACGACGCTCGTGGCTTAACGATCTCAACCTGATCCTGGCCATGCAGCAGAGCAACGTATCACGTCAAAAACGTGCCGTGCCCGGCGGGTAAAATGGCCCGTTCGAGTTGAGGACGAAAGAAAATAATTCACGTCACGCCGAGCGGCGGTTGTCGGCGGGCTCTTTGATGGCGACATTCGCCAAGGGGCAGTCGCTGTTGAGCTTTGAGTTGAGTTTGCGCAGGGCCTCGGCCTCGATCTGCCGGACGCGCTCGCGGGTGAGCCCGACGTGCTTGCCGATCTCTTTGAGTGTCAACGGCTCGTTGCCATCCAGCCCGTAACGCAGGCGCAGGATCGTCGCCTCGCGGTCGTCGATGGCGTCCAGCAGGATCGCGATCGTCGCCAGGTCGTCGTCCAGCAGTACCTGCTCATCGGGGCCCAGCGTTCGCTCGTCGCTGAGCATCTCCGAGAGGGTCGGGCCCTCGCCCTCGGCCCCGCTGCCGCCGGTCTGGGGCGGGCGCTGAAAGGCGCGGACGGCCTTGTGGATGATCTTGATCTTCTTGGCGGGCAGTTCCATCCGCTCGGCCAGTTCCTGGATGTTCGGCGTTCGGCCCAACTCCTCTTCCAGGTCGCGCGAGGCACGCTTCCACTTGGCGATCAACTCGACCATGTAGGCGGGGATGTGGATCGGTTGCACGGCGTTGATCAATGCACGCTTGATGCCCTGCTTGATCCACCACGTGCCGTAGGTCGAGAAACGCGCACCCATGTCGGGGTTGAAGCCCTCGACCGCCTTCATCAGCCCGATGTTGCCTTCCTCGATCAGGTCGGTCAGGGGCAGGCCACGGTTCATGTAGCGCTTAGCGATGGAGACGACCAGGCGCAGGTTGGACCGCACCATGTGTTCGCGCGAGGCCATGCAGTCCCGCTCGATGATGTTACGGCACAGCTCCTTCTCCTGGTCTGCCGTCAGCAGCGGGGACTCGTCGATCTGCTTGAGGTAGATCTCTAACCCGCTCTTGACACGATTGCTCGCCATAACGGTCGTTCCACCAGGGTTCCGGTCTGTGACCGGGGGGGGTACTGCCGGGCATTCCGGGGTGCTCTGCGGTTAGCCCGGTATGGAGACCGGGGCGATCCGCTGAGAATCCGGGGGCCGGGGGCGGGCGCAGCCTCATACCGATAGGGGCCTTTCACACCGCTCCGTGAGTAGATTCGGCGGGATCGCCCCCCTGCTTAAGGCTCATGGGAGCCAGCCACCGGGGTCCGGGTATTATCGGATGCGCCACCCGTCACAGCCGGCGTTAAAATAACCCTCTACCCCACTTGGACACGCGGATGAACGTCTTTTTCCATTACGGTGCCTTGGGCGATTTCGTCCTGACCCTGCCGATGCTCCGCCGGCTCCCAGGCCCGACCACGCTCGTCTCCGCCTGGGAACGCGCGACCCTGGCAACCAAGCTGCTCTACGACGTCACCCCCGGTATTTCCCCCATGGACATCCAGATGTGGGAGTTCATCCGCCTGCACGCCAAGGGCGGGCCCACCTCGGTCAGCCCCGCGATCGCTGAGCTGTTCGACCAGGCCATCCACATCGTCAGCTTCGTCAGCAACGGCCAGGACGACTGGGCGGCGAACGTGGAAAGACTCGCGCCGCAGGCCAAGCGCATCTTCCTCGATCCAATCCCAACCGACAGCTTCACCGGCCACGTCTGCGACTGGTACGAGCAGCAGGCCAAAGACCAGGGCCTGGAACTGAACGCCCCGCCCGAGGTAACCAACGGCGGGGCCGTGACCGGGCCGATCGTGGTCCATCCCGGCAGCGGCGGGATCGATAAGTGCTGGCCGATCGAGCGGTACGAAAGACTGATCGGCGTGCTGACCGAACGTGGCCGGCGTGTGTTGCCGTTATTGGGTGAGGCCGAGGCCGAGCGTTGGCCCAAGGATCGGCTGGACCACTGGGCGCGGCAGGTCGGCGCTAAGGTCTTCGGAACCTTACAAGAACTACACGACGCACTCACCGGCGCATCGGCTTACCTCGGCAACGACTCGGGACCGACCCACCTCGCGGCGCAGATGGGCCTGCCGACCGTCGCGCTGTTCGGCCCGACCGACCCCACACGCTGGACACCGATCGGACCGGCCGTCACCGTGTTGGCACCTAAAAGCCCCGAGGCGATGGATTGGCTCGAGGTCGACAAGGTGTTGGATGCCTGCCCGCATCAGGGTTAACATGCTTCGATGAAGGTGCTGCTCGCCAACCCCCGTGGATTCTGTGCAGGCGTCGAGATGGCCATCCAGACCGTCGAGCAGGCGGTCAGGATCGTCGGGACCCCCCTGTACGTCTACCACGAGATCGTCCACAACCGCCACGTCGTCGAAGGCTTCATCAAGCAGGGCGTCGTCTTCGTCGACCACATCGACGACGTCCCGGAGAACGCCACCGTCGTCTTCAGCGCCCACGGCGTAAGCCCGCAGGTCCGCCAGGATGCCAAACAACGCGGCTGCACCCTGATCGACGCCACCTGCCCGCTGGTCACCAAGGTCCACATGGAGGCCCTGCGCTACGCCAGGCAGGGCTACCACATCCTCCTGATCGGCCACGCCGGGCACGACGAGGTCGTCGGGACCGTCGGCGAAGCGCCCGGCGCGATCACGATCGTCGAGTCCCCTCAGGACATCGCCGACCTGCCCTTCTCGCCCGATGACAAGATCGTATATCTGACGCAGACCACACTGAGCGTGGATGATGCCAACCGGATCATCGCCGCCATCCGTCAGCGCTACCCGCAGGTCAAGGAACCCCCGACCGAGGACATCTGCTACGCCACGACCAACCGCCAGCACGCGGTCCGTGACCTGTCCACCCGGGCAAACCTGGTGCTGGTCGTCGGGTCACAGAACCGCTCGAATTCGGTACGCCTCACGGAGATCGCCGAGAACGCAGGCCCCCCCGGGTCCCCCGGTATCCCCGCGAAACTCGTCGACGACGCCAGCGAGATCGACCCCGCCTGGTTCAACGGCGTCAAGAGCGTGCTGGTCACCGCCGGCGCGTCAGCCCCGGAACACCTGGTCCAGCAGATCGTCCAGAAACTTGTCGATGACTTCGAAGGCGAGGTCGAACACGCCACCGTCGTCGAAGAAGACATGAGCTTCAACCTCCCGGTAAGCCTGCGCGTCCTGGCAGAAAGCTCGGCGAAGTGATGCAACCGCGAAGGCACGAAGCAAAGCCAAGAAATGTAGACAGGATGACAGGATGGACTGGATAGATTGTTGGCATGGCCTCTGTTCCCATCCTGTAAATCCTGTCATCCTGTCTACATTCTGATTCTTCCGCCTTCGTGCTCTTTGCGGTGATCCTGCTAAACTGCCGTTAGAAATCACGCATACCCTAGGAACACAGACCCATGTCCGACGAAGCCCCGAAGATCATTGTGGATGACGACTGGAAGACCCAGGCCCAGGCCGAGAAGCAGAAGCTCACCGAGCAGACCAAGGCCAGGCAGCAGGCGGAATCCGGTAGCGGTGACGCCACAGGAGCCTCAGCGGCTGGCGCATCCGGGCCTGGCGGCCGGCAGATGCCCGCCGCATCGTTCGAGACCCTGATCAGCACCATGGCCACCCAGGCCCTCTTCGCCCTGGGCGAGATCCCCGACCCCCAGACCGGCCAACGCATGGCCCACCTGGACCTCGCTCGCCATCACCTGGACATGCTCGGCGTCATCGAGGAGAAAACCAAGGACAACCTCTCCAAAGAAGAGTCCGACATGCTCGCCACCACGCTCTACGAACTACGCAACCGCTACGTCCAACTCACGATGTCACAGCGGCCGACGGCGTAACGAGCCGTGCTGATACATCTCTACGTGGAAACATCTGATAGAAAAGTGCAACCGGGGCATGGAGCACCCATATCGCAATCCCAATCTGATCAAGAATGAAGGCTGTAGATTCACTTCGAATGGATCGACTGGCAATAGGCCAGAGGTAACGTTTCTTTGAGAATGATCGCACCCGCCGCCGCGTGTAGATCAAGTCTGAAAATGACGAAAACGGAGCAAGCCTTGAATCCTCCTCCGGGTCAGGTTTCTGCACCCACCATCTATCCGAAATCGCTATGGAAACAAGACCGAACGGGATGGCCATGATGTAGAGATGAACACCCAACCCGGTGATGAAAACGACGTATATAAAGACAATCAGACCAAAAGCCGCGACACTCTGCCTGATGCTCCACCGCCAGTTCTTGGCTAGCTGTAATTCAACGTCCGACTCCAACATGAGCCGTAGTCTTTGGAAATAATCCCATTCTTCTTTGGTCGCAACGATCTTGTGATCTTCACAATCGTCGTAGTAATGCCAAAGAAGGTGAACCGTGTGATCAACGGTTTGATCCTCTGTACTACCAGCAATTTCGTGGATCCGCTCGTCGAATTCGAACGCCGCGATAGATTCACCGGTATAAGCGGTGATCGCTTCGCATAACTTGTTGCGGGCATCACGATCGATCATCGCAATCTGGCCTCACACTGAATTACTTCTTCGGCTTAAACATCCGAAACAG
>JAJDCV010000099.1 GCA_029260675.1 Phycisphaeraceae bacterium | reverse complement strand
GGGCGCATTTGGTGATATTGGTTCGACCGTCCACAAGGTCCAGGTCATGGCCGAGAACGTCCAGGTCGACAGCCGCGACCGCGACGACCTGGAGGTCGGCTACCGTACCCCGAACATCGTCGCACCCTACATCCTCGATGTGGAGTTCGATATGGATGAGGCCGACCCCCAGGACATCGCCCGGCGGGTCAAGGAGATCTTCCTCTACAAGAAGACGACCCAGCCGATGGCCGAGAACTCCGCCGGCTGCGCGTTTAAGAACCCAAGCGTCGTCATCCCCGGGCACGAATCAGAAGGGGACGACAGCCCGCCACCCCCGACCCAGCGCGTCTCCGCCGGCAAACTCATCGACCAGGCAGGACTCAAGGGCCACCGCGTCGGCGGGGCCGAGGTCTCGCAAAGACATGCCAACTTTATCTTCACCCACCCGGGCTGCACCGCCGCCGACGTTTTGGCCCTGATGGACCACATCCAGCAGACGGTCCTGGACCACAGCGGCGTCGCGCTGCAGCGTGAAGTCGTCGTCTGGCCCTGACACTTCAGGGGCCGATGCTTCGATCAGAAGGAACAGTGATAAACGCTGATGAACGCAGATAGGAAACGGGCCTGATCAAATCCGATTCTTATCAGTGTTCATCAGCGTTCATCACTGTTACACATCTTCTGTCTTTTCTGTGTCCTCTGCGCCCCCGGCGGTGAATCTCTATCTTTTTGTCTACATCATCACGGCGCTTCCAGCAGCAGGTGCAGGACGTTGTCGCTGAACCCGGGGTCTTTGGTCATCCCCAGGTGGTCGGAAAACATGAACTGCACGCTGGTGTAGTCGATCGGCGAGACCAGCATCGGGTGCCATTCACCGCCGACACGCTCATCCATCAGTGCGCTGGAACGCAGCACCGTCCCGTCGCCCGGGTGGTGCTCTATTTCCTTGACCGCCCCCGAACCTTCACGCCCCGACAAGACCGCAAGCGTCGGCTCGGCGTCCCCGGCAAACAGGTGGATCGTCGTGCCCTCAGGTGGGGCGGCCGGTGTGTCCAGCGCCGCGGCGAACTGCCGGGCTTGGTTCAAACACTTGGCCTGGTGATCCAACGCGATCCGCCTGCGCGCATCCGCGTCTTTCACATCCGGCAATAACTTACGCAGCGTCTTGTCCTGCTTAGGCGATGCCAGCCCCCACGCCATCCGTTCCCAGAGCTTGGGGTCGTAAAGGTCCGTGATCGTCTCGCCGGTCTGGGCGTCCCGAAGCGATCCGTGTCGGCCGCGCGGCAGCAGCTGATAGATCGACGGCATCGTCCCCAGCACCGCCGGTTCGTAACCCGGCAGGGTTGGGGCAAAGTTCGCGCCGCGCACCATCTGCTTGAGCGCCTTGGCTGATCCCGCATTGGGGGTGCCGACCAGCACCAGCCGCCTGACGTGCTTAGCCCCGGCCCAGGTGACCTTCGGCTGCGACCCGTCGACAGGCATGTCCGCACCCCCGTAACGCAGGTAGTGCCGCGCGACCAGCCCGCCCATCGAGTGCGCTACAATGTCGAACCTCACATCCGCGTCTTCTACCCCGAAACGCTGGCGGTACTGCTCCTGCACATACACACGCTTGTCCTTGATGAATTCATCAAGCCGGTGTGCGTTCTCAGCATTGTCCCGCCGCCAGTCGTAGTCGAACTGGAAGCAGGTGAAGTGCCCGGGCCCGTAGTCGATCGCCCCGGCCATCCCAAGCGGTTCGTCCCGGTACCCCCCGACGCCCAGGGTCCCGAGGATGTGCACGTAGGCATTGAGTTGCACCGGCAGGCCCAGCAGCGAGACCTTCAGCTTTTCCAACGCACCATCCGAAACAACCGAGTCGGTCAGTTCGGCCAAGGTTTTGCCTTCCCCCATCGGCAACGCAAGCAGCCGGGCGCCGTCGGGGCGGTTGGGGTTGGCGTAACCGTCCGCGAATGCGCCCCAGACGATCCGACCGGTGTCTTGTTCGATCAGCTTGGACCCCAGGATCCCGGGGATCACGATCACCGGGATCCTCTCAGGCCTGTGATGCTGCGCGGCGCGGTTATAGAGATCGCCCAACGCCGGGCCCTGCTCGACCGAAGCACATCCCGCAGCCGACAGCAGCGTCAACAGGGCCAGGATCAATCGTATCTGGGGGTGTTTGAGCATGGGCGGATATCCAGGTGTACCGGCAGGGGGGCAGGTGACGGACTGTGCTTCAAGCATACCGGCCAGGGCTGCGGCCGGCACCCGATTAGATGGCGTATATGAAAGATTTGACCACCGTAAAGGATCCGAAACATAAATATATATATAACAATATTTTACACCTCTAGCCAACTCGCCTTGAGGGGCCACGCTCGACTCCGCTAGGGGCGGGTTTGCATCTGGGGCGGGGGTTTGCAAGAATACGCGACTCAAACCGCCCCGACCCCCGGTCAACCCGGGCCAGCGTAAGGCATGAAAGGCGACACGATTATGGCGATACGGATTAAGGCACGCAGCGGCGAATCGGCTGAACAGATGATGCGCCGTTTTAAGAAGCTGTGCGAAAAAGAAGGCTTGACCAAGGACGTCAAGCGTCGAGCCTACTACGAGAAGCCCAGCGAGCGGAAGCAGCGGGCCATGCGCAAGAGCGTCAAGCGACGCCAGCAACTAAGCCAAGGCCC
>JAJDCV010000098.1 GCA_029260675.1 Phycisphaeraceae bacterium | reverse complement strand
AAACCCTACGGATTCTGACGCACAACCCGGCTATTGGTTCCGGAGTTGAGGCGTAAATGATTATAAATGTATCGTTTAGGAATAAAAAGATTTTTTTCGCCATTCTGGCGATCAGGCTTTGGCACCGCCTTGGCCACGGGCGACCCCATTATTCCCTTTAATCATTGATGTTTAAATACTTACGTTGTCATGGATGGTGATTTATCACCCAAAGTCGTCGGTTAAGTCTTTTAAGACGGATGGGGCGTTGAAAAGCGACGCCCCCGACCGGGGCCCGGGCAGTTCGTCCGGGCAGGCCGTGAACACCTAACACGAAGGAGGCCAACCATGAGACGCATCAAGACGATCAAGCGAATCGGATGGACCACGGCGGTGCTGGCGGTCGCGGTGCTGGCATTCAGCGCCGAGGCAGAGGCCAAGGGCAAAGGCAGGCGGGGCGAGCAACCCCGTCAGCGTCAGGCGCAGAAGGAAAGCGGCCATCACCGGCAACGCAGCGCCCGGGCGGAGCGGCCGCGCTCCGAAAGACGCGCCCATCAACAACGTTCTTCGGAAAGGCAGACAAGCCGGGGTCGCGCCAGTGAGCAACGTGCAGGAGAACGGCGGTCGCATAGCCAGGCAAACCTACGCCGGGCCACCGTGGTGCGATCGAGCCAAACTGTGCGCGGCGCGAATTGGGGCATACACGCCCAGAGGAAGAACATCCAGGCACGCCAGCAGCAGGTGCGCAAACAAGAAAAGCGGTTTGATAACAACGCCCGGGAACACCGCCAGGACCTGCGCGTGCAGAAACGTCGACTCCAGGACAAGGTCGCCCATCAACGCCAGGATCTTCGTCAACGCGAGCACCGGCTGAACGATCGCGCCCAGGTGCTGCGTCACGACTCACGCCACCTGAAGAAGAATACCCACTACTACAAACCCGCGAGGACGGTGGTTCATCGCAAGCGGTCACATTATGGTGGCTCACACCAAGGCGGTTATAGCCGCCATGACCGGCACGACAGACACGGGAAGTTTGGATTAAGCATCCTGTTCGGGTCGCACAGTTCGCTGGGGTACTACTACGACCACGGGCATCGGCGTCACACCTGCTGCCGCGGGGGGTACTACACGACCGAGTGGGTCCCGCCGTTGGAAGTGACTCGGTACGACTACGACGGGTATCCCTACACCGTGATTATCCGGGATGGGTATTACAAGCAGGTGTGGGTCCCGCACTACTGCCGGCGGAGCCTGCACTTCTACAGCCGATACTGAGATTATCTGAGTCTTTCCGAGGCGCATGAGACAAGCCCACGTTCAACGAACGTGGGCTTTTCATTGCGGGGGAAGGTTTTGGGATGTGCGTCAGTGGTGTTCGACGCACCACTCGAAGAGGGCGACCCATTCCAGTCGTTGCATGGCAACGAGGTCGGGGGAATCGCTTTTCTGCGCCGCGGCGCGTTCGACGCGGTCGACGAAGGCGTGGGGCTCGTAAGCGCCGACGGCGGTGCCCGCGCCGCCCCCGCCGCCGCCGGAGTCGATCCGGTGGAGCACGGGGTGTTGGCCGGCTTTTCGGTACCAGTGGTGGCTATTGGAGAAGTCGCCTTCGCGCCGGTGCATGATCGCGTGCCAGAACGAACCGGACGGCCGGTGCAGGTCCTGGCTGGCGGCGTGGCTGCGTTCCAGGTCGTCGACGTAGAGCCAGAGCCCGGCCTCGATCGTGCCCTTGTCCTTCAATGCGGGGTCGGCCAGGATTTCATGGACCAGCGCGGTATGCGGGCTGGGTGCCTGGCCGTTGACCAACAAACGCCCCATGGCTTGATTGATCGGCAGGACATCAAACAAGGGGCGCAGGGCGTGCTCGATCGGTTCGGGCATGTGCGGTGACATGGAATCTCCACTCGGGATGGACACGGACGTGCCCGGGCGTGTCGGGTATGGCGGTTGCAGGAGGGCGCCCTGCGATGAGTCGTCGTATGTTAGCTGGGCTTCGCTCGTTGGCTTGGGGTAGATCATCAGGCCGCTGTCTCCCTTCGGCGCGCTGGCCTGCCTGTGACGGCGAACCCGCCACAAAGGAGCATCGCGACCGTGCCGGGTTCGGGGATGGCGGTTTGATCGACTGATTCGGGGATCGCCTGGAGTTGATTGACCAGGCGCAGGCCCGAAGACGAGGCGAGGTTATTCGGGACAATCGAGATGTTGCGTCCGGCGATGCTGCCGGTGTACTTGCCCTCGGTGGCGATGGCGGCAGCGACGGCGGCGGCGGCGTCGATCAGCCCGAAGCCCGAGGTGTCGTCCCGGCCGGCGGGCCCGATGTCACGGGCGGTGATGGCCAGCAGTTTGCGGACCTGCCAGGGGCTCAGCGTGGGGTTCGCGGTCAGCATCAGGCTGGCGACGCTGGCGGCGATCGGTGAGGCGAAGCTGGTCCCGGACCAGGTGCGGGTGCGGTCGTTGGTGGTGAGGCTGAGGATATTACTGCCCGGTGCGACCAGGTCGACGAACGAACCTCGGCTGGAGAAACTCGACACGCTGCCGTTGGCGTTGGTCGAGCCGACGGCGACGAGCTGTTTGTGGTTCCGCCATCGGCGGTGGTTTAAGCCGTCGTTCCCGGCGGCCATGAAGACCACGGCGCCCTTGGTCTGGGCGTAGCGTGCGGCGCGCTGCAAGGCACCGAGGTGGACACCTGAGTAGCTGACGTTGATGATCCGCGCGCCTTTGTCCGCGGCGTAGCGGATGCCGTTGGCGAGATCGAACGTGGACGCTGCGCCGTCGAGACGGTTGCTGACACGGACGGGGATGGCTTTGGCGGTCCAGGCGGCTTGGGTGATGCCCTTGCCGTTGCCGCTGGTGGCGGCGAGCAGTCCGATCGTGCCCGTGCCGTGGGGATTAACGGGGTTGAGGTTGCTGCCGCCGTTGACGATGTTGATGCCCTTGCCGATGGCGAGGTTGCGTTGCAGGTCGGTGTGCCCGACGTCAAATCCCGAATCGACGACGGCGACGTGGATCTTGCCGCGCATGGGCAGGTCCACGATCTGGGCCCAGGCCTCGCCGAAATTCAAGGCGTCCAGGTACCACTGCTTGTTTTGGCCGGGGTCGTTGAAGCTGACGGTGGCGCCGTGGGCCGAGGTGCACACCAGGATGGATATCAAAACAGCTAAGGCGCGTCGAAGCATAAGAAGAACTCCATAACTCATCGGCGGGGCCGCGCCGTGTGCCGTGCGAGCGGTGCCGCACATAACATCCATCGGCGAAGCAAGCGTGTGGGATCAACTTCTTGGTAGCATGATTAGCGAGGACATCGGCTTGTGTAATGCGCGGGGGTTTGTTGGGCCGATAAGCCCGGACGCGCAGGCACTGATGAGGCCGATGACTCGCGGGTTGTCCGGGCAACGGTACAGCCCGAAGGTGTCATCGTAAATGGGGGAAAGCCCCTACCCAGGCCGGGGGATCGGAGATTGCAAGCTGTGAAACATCCGCTACGATCCCCTCTCACCCTGCCCCATAGACCCCCCGGGAACAACCACAGGAAACCCATCCATGACTCAGCAGAAAGCGACGAATATCACCTGGCACGAAGGCAACGTTACCGCCGAGGAACGCCAGAAGAACATGGGCCAGCAGGGCTGCACCCTCTGGATGACCGGTCTCTCCGGCAGCGGTAAGTCCACCGTGGCGGTAGCGTTAGAGCAGGTTCTGCTGCAGCAGGGCAAGCACGCCTACCGGCTGGACGGCGACAACATCCGCATGGGTCTGAATAAGAACCTGGGCTTCAGCCCGGAAGACCGAGACGAGAACATCCGCCGGATCGGCGAGGTGACCAAGCTCTTCGCCGACGCCGGGATCATCAGCGTCACCAGTTTCATCAGACCCTACAAAGAAGCCCGGGACATGGTCCGAAAACTCCACGAAGACGCCGGAATCCCGTTCCTGGAGGTCCACGTCGACTGCTCCTTGGAAAAAGCTGAGGAGCGCGACCCCAAGGGCCTGTACAAGAAGGCCCGGGCCGGGGAAATCAAAGGCTTCACCGGCATCGACGCCCCGTTCGAAGCCCCCGAGAACGCCGAGATCACCATCAAGACCCACGAGCTGAGCATCGAAGAGTCGGTGCAGGCACTGCTGGACGCGTTGGAAGAGCGTGGGCTGATCTGATTCTGCTTTTTTGCAAGAACTTAATGACCAACCAAAGCCCAGGGCGAAAGCTCTGGGTTTTTTTGTGGCTATTTTACCCAGATTAACATTGAGGGCTCGCCACGCTGGGCGTTTTGATGAAGTGTTCGCATCAGTCGCTGGCGATGTCGTCGTCTTCGTACCCGACCGATGTGTGACCGAGCAGGGCGTTGGACCTGACGTCCCATATGTGATCGGGATTGCTGATCACATCGATATTGCGGCGGCTGTCCTGATCGAGCGAGAACAGGCGGTCATTTTCGATGGGTGTGCCGGAGCCGTGCTTGGTGTCATGTGCGTCCACGAAGTGGAACGATGTGCTGCCGTCACCGCGTCCGACGCTGCCGGCCCATGCCTTGCTGTCTTCCTCGGTGTGGATGCTGTAGATCTTGTCGTAGTCGTCGCCGATGCGCCCACCCGGGATACGGGCGCGGTCGCTGACCAGGACGGCCTGGGTGTTGATCGTTGTTTTCCATTCACGGGCACGGCCGGACTGATCGGGGCGGGTTTTTTCGCTGTCGAGGGCACTGCCGTTGCTGTGGATATTCAGTAGCGCGTAGGAGTAGCTGGCCGATGTGACTTGGCCGGTAGTCCACACGGTCTTAGTCTCGGCAGGGCTGATGAGGTATTCGCCGCTGAAGCTGTTGTTGTCCAGCAGCAGCCAGAAACGCGCCTCCACGGTGGCCCCGTGGCCCGACTGACCCGTCAGGGAGTTTTCGGTGCCGTCGTCCTGAAGGATAAAGCCCTTGGTGTTGGTGCCGGGCATCCTTTCTTTGTTGGCGCTGGCGTAGATGACGAGGCTCCAGACGATGTCGCGGACCTGTGTGGTGTTTTGCTTATGCGAGTCCTGTTCTCCTGCGTTCCCCAGCGCGGGCAGGAGCAGCGAAAAAGTGAAGATGGCTAGAAGACCATACCCGCCAACGATCATCGCGAGTTTCTTAAGCCCCCCGCCGATTGGGTTGGCATGCTCTGGGGATGGTTGGTTATGGTCGGAAGACTGATCAGCGTTCGGTACAGTCTGATCGTTCATGATCATGCTCCAATGTGATGATCCCAAGGAAAGAGAAGCAATCAACCGGTGGGGGATTGTACGACGCTTGGCGATGTCTTGTTCTTCTTTTGATTGATGCTATCTATCGCCCTCCCGCCCCGCACGCTCCAAATCGCGTAACCGTGCCTGCTCATCCCGTTTCGTCTGGGTCTGAGCGTTGCGATTACGTTCGGTGTCGTCGTCGGGGTCGAGTTGGGCCTCCCATTTGTAGTCGAGCATGTCCCATGTGAGTTCGCCGTCTTCGTGACAGTGGAAGAGGGTGTATCCCGGGCCCGCGCCGGTGAAGTCGCCGGCCCACCAGGCGCCGCTGACGGCGGGGCTGGTGATGTACCACACGCCACGCCAGCGGTATTCCTCGGGGCGGTGGGTGTGGCCTTGCAATAGGGCCTTGACGTTGTGGCGTTCGAGGACGGCCTGGAGTTGGGCGGTGTCGCGCAGCACGATCCCCGGGGGCATGCCGGAGATTTCGGGGTCGCCTCGGATCTGTGCGCGGTTGCAGAACGCGGCGATGTGGGTCATCACGACCTTTGGCCGGTCACCGGCAGAACCTAAATCGTAGGCGAGCCACTCGAGTTGTTCGTCGCCGATGCGTGGCTCGTAGCCCGTGCCGTGTTCTTCCTGGGTTGGGTGGATGCAGTCGAGGACCGCAAAGTGCCAGCCGTTGTGGTCGAAGCTGTAGTACGGGCTCTCCCATTGAAGCGCGTCCATGATGTACTTCTTGCCGAAGTCGGGGTCGGTGACTTCGACTTTCCGCCGACCGCTCCAACCCAGGACGTCGTGGTTGCCCATGCAGTTGTGGTATGGGATGCCCAGGCCGTCGGATATTTCTTTGTAGAGACGTACCTGTTCGACGTATTTGGCTTTGGGGGTGTAGAGCCCATCGAAGGCGAGGTCGCCGCCCATCAATGCGAACGTTGGTTTGTTCTTCAGACTCAACACCGACTCGACGCAGGTGCGGTAGCCCAGATCGCCTTTGCGCCGCGTGGTGACGTGCATGTCGGTGAGGTGGACGAAGTCGAACGACCCGGGCTGTGTGGCGGGGGCATCAGGGGTCGTGGGCGTTGGCGTTTCGGAAGCGTGGGCCGATTGCGTCGTGCCCGTCACCCCCGGTATCCCCGGTATCCCCGGTAGCGCCAAAGTGCCCGCCGCAACAGCCGTGGTGGTTAGAAATTCGCGTCGGTTGGGTTTGTGTGTGTCCATGGCCCGGATTATACGCCTAGACACACATCGCCTTGCCAAAAAGTATGATGTAGCTCGAATAATACGGGGCGATCAACCTGCCGTCGTAAGGACAACCCATGCGTGTGCTCATCATGTCGGATATGGAGGGGGTCAGCGGGATCGTGACCTGGGACTGGGTGAATTACGGCTCGCCGATGTATCAGGAGGGGCGCAGGCTCTACACGCAGGAGATCAACGCGGCGGTGCGTGGCGCGAAGGCGGCGGGGGCGACGGAGATCGTGGTGGTGGATTGTCACGGGGCTGGGGGGGACATGTCGTTTAATTCGCTGATCCCGGAAGACCTGCACCCGGATTGCGAGTTCGTGGCGCACCACACCTGGGGGCGGTACACGGAGATTCTGGAGCGGGGTTGTGACGCGGCGTTGATGGTGGGGATGCACGCCCGGGCGGGGACGCCGGACGGGGTGATGTGTCACACGATCTCGACGACCACCTGGCGGAGCGTTTGGTTTAACGATGATGAGGTCGGTGAGTTTGGGATCAACGCGGCGCTGTGCGGGCACTACGGCTGCCCGGTGGTGATGGTGACGGGGGATGAGGCGACGGAACGTGAAGCGAAAGAGATTATGGGGGACGGGCTTGAGGCGGTGGTGGTGAAGAAGGGGCTGTCGCGTTTCAGTGCCAGGCAGGTCCCGCCGGTGCGTGCGCGGCAGATGATCGAGGATGGTGCGAAAAGAGCGTTGCTGGATTTACCGAAGAAGCGGACCCGGCCGTATATCCCCGGGAAGCCGACGACGATCACGGTGCACCTGTCGACGGTGGATACGGCGTCGCGGTTCATGGGGCGGCCGGGCGTGGAGTTGATCGATCCACTCAAGGCGGTGAGTGTGGCCGAGGACTGGATGACCGCGTGGAACCAGGTATGGCATTACTAAGCAGTACCTCTACAAATGCTGTATCCAAGGCGGGGGTGTGGTTTATCGGTCTGATGGGATGGCGTGGGCTTGACTGTGCCAAGGTGGGGAGGCGTCCGTCATCCGGCCGATGGATAGCGGGGTGCTGTGAGCGGGGGCAGCACCCGGGAAGGTGATTCGCCTTGAGGGTGGGCCGGGGCGGTGAGGCGGTGTAGGATATGGGTGAACCGAGAGCCTGTTCGTCGGTACCCGGTGCGATGCCGGGTCGAGTGCGCTGCGATACGGGGCTTCGATGCGGATCATGACACCTAAGCGAGTGGCGGGCGGTGGGGCTGTCGCGGGCAATCCCGTGGCTGGTGTTGACCGCGCTCATATCGGGAACGGTCTGCTGCGGGCGACCGGGCGGCATACCTTTGGCGATCGATTGATCGACATATTGGTGCGTCGGGTGTACCTGCCTTCGATGGACGGGTTCCTGTCCGGTCGCAGCACCGCGAGGCAAGAAGGCCCGCCGGTGGATTTCCTGTTCGCCTGCGGGCAGGACCCCAGACTCCCCGACGAGGTGTTCGACCGGCTGCTCTGGGGCGGGCTGTTTGTTTACGCCGACCGCGACGGCAACCGGGTCAGGCGGATCGCGCAGGACTACGACAACAAGCGGGGGTTCATCCTCGAAACGCCCGCCACCTACACGCGGATCGGTCGGCTGGGGATACGCCTGCCGGGGTTCTCGACGTGCGTGTACTACTTCGCGGCACGGAAGGTTGGCCTGATCCAGCCCGGGCAGGTGACGGAGCGCTTCACCTACAAGGTCGAGTTGATGCCCGAGCCCAGCGCGGAGCACGGGTACATCGTCTGCAAGGAGGTGCCCACCTACGCCGACGTGGAATACCGGCTTCGGACACGGTGCCCCGAGGCCAGCGACAAGGACATCCAGGCGCGCACGCGCAAGCTGGTGGATAATGTCTTCCCGACTTTCCTGACCCGTGAAGCGGCGATCCTGAAGATCCTTGCGAACGAACTGCCCGAGCCGTACTGCCACCATGTCCCCAAAGCGCTGGGCGTGCAGAAGGACGACAACGGTTTTGTCCGCCGGCTCGCGATGAGTTGGCTGCGTACCGGTGGGCCGAGGCTGACGCAGATCGAGTTCGCGCGTCAGAGCGCGCAGCTCCTTTCGGTCCTGCACAACAGCGCGGGGGTGATGCACCTGGACCTACGGCTTGACAACTTCGTGCTCACGCCGCGGGGGGTGGGGTTCGTCGATTTCGGGTCGGCGGCGAGGATCGGTGAGGACCTGGCGCAAAGCCCGATGCTCACCAGCCTGTTCGGGGAGATGATGAAGACCAGCAAGATCCAGCGGATGCTGGGGGCGATGCTCGAGAAGGGGCAGGTCACCAACCAGTCGTTCACCTGCATCCACCAGAAAGCCGACCCGGCGATCGACACGTTTTACCTGGCTTTGCAGATCAACAAGCCGGCACACAACCCCCAGTTCGCTCACCTGGTGGATTACGATCCGGACAGTGTCCAGGCTCAAGCGGTCTCGTCGCTGACCGCGGCGGTGCTCAGGCCCAAAGACCAGGCCGAGGCCGCGTTCCAGACCGCGGACGACGTGCTGCGTGGCATCGAACGGATCCGCCGACGGCTGATGGACGATCAGTCCGAGTGCGCTAAATAGCCTCGCGTGCTACCGAAGGGCTGTGACGCTTGCTCGTGAATAGAGGAGCCATGATGCTCCGGTAGCTCCTGGGATCCGGTCTTCACACGATCGGGTTGCCCGACCCTTACAACCGTCATGTATTACCACTGGTACGAGCCATGAGTCCTTTCGGGCCCCTATGCCGGGCCGTATCTAGCCGATATCGGGCGTATGAGGCACTCCCGCAATCCCAAGCTGATGATGGAAGACCAGGCCGATGCCGATGGTGATCGCCGGCGTCATGGCAGGCTGCGGTGCGAGGAGACGACCTGTTGTGTCGGGCGGGTTGTAGATCTGTCGGCCTCAGGCATGCGGGTGCAGCGGCGTGGCCGACCCCTGATGGAGGTTGGGGACGATTTGAAGATAAGCGTCCAACACGAAGGCGACGAATCCGAAATCACCCTCATGGCACGCGTTGTGTGGATCGAACGCAGCGGCTTCCGAAAGCACGTCTACGGGATGGAGTTCGCCGACCTGGCCGATGATCAGAAGCGTCAGCTTAGTAGCCTGGCGCGCGTGGTAACCGATCAGCTCGTCTTCCGCTGTTCATATAACTGAGCACCCGAGAAATTCAACGTTGGAGCGGCACGATCACGGCCCCGGGATCGCCCAATCGGTTGCGCGCCGATTGTGCTGCGCTGAACGTGGCGAACCGGCCGACCTGGACCAGGTTGACGGTTCGGCCGTGGTTCTGGGTCGTGGGTTTGACCAGCACGGCCCCGACCTTGGCAGAGGTGGCTTTAGGTGCGTACCGGTTGGCGGCCTTATTGGCGTTGGCGAGGTTGGCGAACGCACCGACCTGGATCGTGTAACCGGTGACCGCCAGTTGCTGGTCGACCTGCCTGACCAGGCCCGGGTCGCGTGTCGATCGGCGGGCCAACAGCAGGCTGGTCCGCGCCTGGGGCCAGCGTCCCAGCTTCTGTTGTGCGATACCGGCGTAGAAGTACGCCTGGGCCCGGTCTTCGCCGGTGTGGAGGTTGGCGCTGCGCAGCAGTGAATCGGCGGCGTCGGCGTAGCGGCCCTGACTGGAATAGATCAGCCCCAGCGTCGAACTCGCATCCGCGGCCATCGACTCGTCGCGGCTGGTGGCGGCGACACGCAGGTAGCGCACCGCGGTGTCGGTATTGTGAAGCCGGTAGGCGGACATCCCGGCCATGTAATGGGCCAGGTCGCGCTGCAGTCCCCCGGCGGTCGCGGCGGCGTGGGCCGCGGTGGTCTGGGCCTTGGCGTAGTCGCCCCGCTGGTAGTGGACCTGCGCCATCTCGGTCGGCGTGGGGCCCCGGTTCATCTTGCAGCCCGGCAGTATGATCCCCAGGACCGCCAGGAAGATCAGGATCGGTTCGCGGTAGATCGTGGTTCGGTTCATCTTCATGGTCCCCTGATCTTGAAGTCGTGACACCTTGACTCGTCCCGGCCTGATATAGTTTAAGCGCAACGGTCCGGTCTATCACCTGGGACAATAACCGATGAGTCTGCTGCGGCCGATCCTGTACCAAGCGTTAAGCCACCCCCGGCGTGTCGCGGTGATCGACGACCGCCGGTCGTACAGCTACGGGAAGCTGCTGGCGGGGGCGTGGTTTGTCGCCCGGGAGATCAAGCGGGCTACGGATGCACGCCACGTCGGGGTGATGCTGCCGACCAGCGGGGCGTTCCCGATCGCGGTGCTGGGTGCATGGCTGGCCGGGCGGGTGCCGGTGCCTTTGAATTACCTGCTGGCGGAAGACGAGCTGGAGTACGTCATCGGCGACAGCGATATCGACACACTCATCACCTCCAGCCAGATGCTCGAGTTCATCGGCGGGGCGGAAAAGATCCCGGACGGGGTCCGAGTGGTTGAGTTGGAGAAGGTGAAGTTCACCGGGCTGCCGCCGCTGCGCTGGCCACCGAATCCCAAAGACGATGAGTTGGCGGTGCTGCTATATACCTCCGGGACGTCGGGCCGGCCCAAGGGGGTGATGCTGACTCATGGCAACCTGCACAGCAACGCCGTCGCCGCGGTCGAGCACGCCAACATCACCTCGGCCGAGACGTTCCTGGGTGTGCTGCCTCAGTTCCACAGCTTCGGGCTAACCGTGCTGACGCTCATGCCGTTGTTGATCGGCGCGAAGGTGGTATACACCGCCCGGTTCGTGCCGCGGAAGATCATCTCGCTGATCGAAGAGCATCGGCCGGATATTTTTATCGCGGTGCCTTCGATGTACGGAGCGCTGTTGTCGGTGAAGAAGGCGGGGCCTGAGAGCTTCAAGTCGATCCGCCTGGCGGTGTCCGGCGCCGAACCCCTGCCCGACGCGACCTACGAGGCCTACCAGGAACGCTTCAACCTGAAATTGCTGGAAGGCTACGGCCTGACCGAGACCTCCCCCGCGACCAACTGGTCCACACTCGACCGGCACAAACGCCACGCGGTGGGGCCGGCGCTGCCGGGGGTCGGGAACATCATCGTCGATGCGGAAAACACCCCCCTGCCGCCGGGCGAGGAGGGTGAGATCATCCTCACCGGCCCGAACCTGATGAAGGGCTACTACAAGCTCGACGAGCAGACCGAACAAGTCATCACCCAGATCACCCCCCCGGGCCAGAACAAACCCATCCGCGCGTTCCGTACCGGCGACATCGGCAAGCTCGACGAGGACGGGTTCCTCTACATCACAGGCCGAAAAAAAGAAATGCTGATCATCGGCGGCGAGAACGTCTTCCCCCGAGAGATCGAAGAGGTCCTGAACAACCACCCATCGGTCAAGGCCTCGGCCGTGGTCGGCAAGCAGGACGGGATGCGCGGCGAGGTGCCGATCGCGTTTGTCGAGATTGAAGATGATGTCGAGTTCGACGAATCCAGCATCCGCAACCACTGCCGGGAATCGCTTGCGCAGTTCAAGGTGCCTAAAGAGATCCACGTCTTAGATGAACTGCCGCGCAACCCCACCGGAAAAATCATGCGCCGGGCACTCAAAGCGGAGTAAGCCATGCGGAAGTGGCATCAATCCTTCATCGATTTGGCCATAGGCCAATTCCCCGAGCTGATGAATCTGCCCGAGAATGACCGCATGCAGTTCTTAAACGACTGCATCCGACGAACACGTCTCTCGTGGCGATCGTGGCGGTTTTGGGTCGTGATACCGGAGCTCCTGATCTTTATCACGGCCGCGTACTACTATGTGCATACCTTCGCACACAACATTTCAGCAGCCAATGTTGTTTACCACGGCATTGTCATTATCGGGGTCGCAGCCGTGTACATCACGCTCTACAACAGATTCGTGTCGAAGATCGACAAATATTTACGCAAGCGCTGGCTTCACAATACATTGCTAAAACGGGGACACCGCCCACTCGCCTGCCTGCTCTGCGGCTACGATCTGCGCGGCACGCCGGACGAGTCCACAACTTGCTCCGAGTGCGGGGCAGAGATCGCGGCAATAATGGATGATGCACACGATGGTGAATCTGTTGCTCAGCCCGCGTCTCTGCCGAGGAATTCCAACGATTGAAATGACTCCGATCCCCCGGCGGAGCCGGGGGCTGAGGGGTAAGAGGGGGCGGGGTGATCCGGGGGAGCCGGGGCGTGTTTACTTAACGGTGACTTTGTGTGTCACGAAGCGGCTTTCGGTGGTATTTAATCCGGGGATCAGGGGGAGGACCGACTGGACCATTTTGTCTTC
>JAJDCV010000097.1 GCA_029260675.1 Phycisphaeraceae bacterium | reverse complement strand
ACTCTGACAGTGCGTTGTTGCTGTTCACCCTGATCGACAACGTCAACGTGATCCCCGAGCCCGCGTCCCTGGGGCTGATGGGCCTGGGGGGGCTGTTGATGATGCGCAGCCGTATCGCTAGAGGCTGATCACAGAATGTGTTGTGGGGCCGTCTACACGGATGGGGCGGCGTGTTTATCAATCACGATCTGTAAACAATACCAGGTCCGCGACGCGGTCTCCGACCGGGGTCATGTTGCCGTCGATATTGCTGTTGAACAGAACGACGACAGCGGCGTCGCGTTCGGGGAAGCGTTGCAGGCACAGGGAGAAGCCACGGGTGCCGCCGTTGTGGTGGACGCGGGGCTGGTCTTTGTAGGTGTCGATGCGCCAGCCGAAGCCGTAGCCGAAGCTTTCATCGGTCTGGGTGGGGGTGAACATTTGTTTTGTTGATTCGTCGCTGAGGAGTTGCTGGCTGTCCAGTGCGGCGACCCATTTGGCGAGGTCGTCGAGGGAGCTGTAGATCCCGCCGTCGCCGCGTACGGCGCTGGTGAGGGATTGGTCGTCGCGGGTCCACTGGTCTTTTTGTTTTGTGTGGCCGAAGGCGCGGTTGGGGACGGCGTTGATTCCGCGGACGTACATGAGAGTCCGATCCATGCCGACGGGGTCGAAGATGCGGGTCTTGAGGAAGTCGTGGAAGGGCTGTTTGGCGGTCTGCTCGACGATCAGGCCCAGCAGGGTGTAGCCGGTGTTTGAGTAGGCATGTTTCGTGCCGGTCTCGAACAAGGGTTCATCGGTGTCGAGGATCATCTTCAGGACGTCCAGGTCGTGGACCTGGAGGGTGGTGTTCTCTGGGATGAGGTCTTCGTAGTCCGGCAGGCCGGAGCGGTGATTTAACAGGTGGCGGACGGTGATGCGTTGGCCGTAGTCGGGGAAGCCGGGGAAGAATTGATCGAGTGTGTCATCGAGGGAGAGTTTGCCGTCGTCCACGAGCAGCATGACGGCGGTGGCGGTGAACTGCTTGGTGATCGAGGCGATGCGGAAGTTGGTTTGAGGGGTGACGGGTGTTTGGTTTTCGGTATCTGCCAAGCCATAGGTTTGGCGGAAGATGATGTTGCCGTGGTCGATGACGAGGACGGCCGCGCCGACGTGGTCGGGGAGGGCGGCCTCGACGCGATCTGATAGCGTGGGGTCTGGGGTTTCGGGTTCGTCTGCGTGTGATTTGGACATTGGCAATGCGAGCGTTGCGGTAATGAACAATGCGGTGAGGATCGGAGCGATTGTGGTCATGAGGGAGTCATCCTTTCCGTCGCTAAACGGCAAGCCCGCGCGCTGCACCTAGAGTGGGTCTGGTCTATTCGAGGTCGAAGGGGGCGGCGCTGGCGGCGGTCTGCGTGGCGACGTCGTCGGTCTGAGCGATTGATTGCGTGGTCGTGGTGGCGTTGCGGGAGGCGTTGACCAGGCCGTTGCCGACGATGCCAAGCACGACGGCGAGTGTGGCGGCGATCAGAGCGCCGGCGTAGCGGGGGAACAGCCCGGCGGAGACGACGGATTCGTCGGGCTCGCCGAAGTAGCAGGCGCTGGCGATACGCAGGTAGTAGTAGGCGCTGATGGCGGAGTTGAGGACGAGAATGATGACCAGCACTGTGTAGCCCGCGCCGTAGGCGGAGCCGATGAGGTAGATCTTGCCGAGGAACCCGACCAGCGGTGGTAGGCCGACCAGGGAGAGGACGCTTATGAGCATCAGGGCGGCGAGGAACGGGTGGTTCTTGTGCAGGCCGGAGATGTGTTGGTAGGTTTGTGCCTCGCGGTCGCCTGCGCGGAGGCAACCGAGGATGGCGAAGCTGGCGATGGTGCCCAGGCCGTAGGCGACGAGGTAGAAGAGTACGGCGGCGATCCCGTCACCCAGTGCGCCGCCGGCTCCGCCGGTAGCATCATTCATGGCGGGCCCGGCGAGCAGGCCGACAAGGATGTATCCGGAGTGTGCGATCGAGCTGTAAGCCAGGACGCGCTTGACGTTGTTTTGCAAGAGGCCCAGGACGTTCCCGATGGTCATGGTCAGGGCGGCGATCAGCCAGATCAGCCAGGCGATCGGCGCGGGCATCGGGTCCCAGCCGACCAGCGAGAGCAGGAGGATCAAGGCGACGGCACCTGCGGTCTTGGGGACGAAGGCGAGGAACGCGGTGACAGGTGTGGCGGCGCCCTCGTAGACGTCGGCGGTGTAGAAGTGCATCGGGACGGCGGCGATCTTGAAGCAGATCCCGACGATGGACAGGACCATCCCCATCAGCAGCAGGCCGGGGACTTTATCCCCGTTGGCGGCGATCTGTTCCTGGGCGACCCGTGCGATTTCAGCGAACTCGGTGGATCCGGTCGCGCCGTAAATCAGGGAGAAGCCGTAGAGGAAGATCGCCGCGGATAATGCGCCGAGGTAGAAGTACTTGACAGCCGACTCCTGCGCCTCGACGCGGTCGCGGCTGGTGGCGACCATCACATACGTCGGGAGGCTGGTCAGTTCCAGCGCGAGGAAGAGCCAGACCAGGTCACCCGCGCCGGCGGTGAGCATGACGCCGGTGAGGCTTAACAGGAAGAAGGCGTAGAACTCGCCGGTCATGACGTCGCCGGGCTCGAAGTGCTTGGCGGCTTCGGCATCGAGTGTCTGGCGCAGGCGGTTGGGGACGCCGGCGGCGACCATGAGCAGGATCAGGCCTATCCCTGCGACGGCGAGCTTGATGTAATCCGCGAGCCCGGCGAGTGCGGTTGAGCTGTCGGTGGCGCTTGGATGACTGCAAACCATCAGTGCGGCGACCACGAGTGTGGCGGCGGCGATCCAGGGCGTGCTCCGGCGGGGGCCCTTGCCCTTAGACAGCCCGATGAACAGGCACGCGGTCGCGCCGATGAGCATCACGATCTCGGGCCAGAGCCCGGCGACTTTCTGGATGATCTCAGCCTTGTGCATCGGTCAACGCTCCGCCGCGCGGTCGGCGGTCTTTGTACTGGTTTCGTGTGGGTTGATTGTGTCGGTAGTGTCGAGTACCAGGCGAAGCGGTGTGTCCTGGCTGTCGTTCTCGCCCAACGCGGTGTCGGCTTGAATGGCGGCGTTCTTCGCGGCGGCGGTCAGTTGCCCGACGGGGGCCTCCAGGCTGTCCAGCACGTTGAACGGGAACAGGCCCAGGATCAGGCAGCCGGCCGCGAGTGGGAGAAGCGTCAGGATTTCACGGCCGTTGAGGTCTTTCAGATCGTGCCCGCCGTCATCGGTATGGACGTCGGGGACCTTGACCGGGCCGAAGATGACTTTGCCGACCATGTAGAGCAGGTAGATGGCGGCGAAGATCATCCCGATGCCTGCGAATGCGGCGAACTCGATGCCCAGGACGTTGCTCGGCGAGAGGAACGCGCCCAGTAAGGTGAGGAACTCGCCGACGAACCCGTTGAGCCCGGGCAGGCCGACGCTGGCGAGGACGAAGAAGACGGTGAACGACGCCCAGACGGGGATGACCCGGCCCAGCCCGGACATTTTTGCCATGTCGCGGGTGTGGAATCGCTCGTAGATCATCCCGACGCAGAGGAACAAGGCCCCGGTCGATAGCCCGTGGTTGATCATGTACATCACCGACCCGACCGCGCCGGTGTCCTGCGCATCTAAGGCGAACAGGCCCAGCACGCAGAACCCAAGGTGGGAGACCGAGGAGTAGGCGATGAGTTTCTTGACGTCGGTCTGGACCCAGCAGATCAG